>NZ_LSJT01000119.1:0-22840 GCF_001556795.1 Dermacoccus sp. CCH2-D9 | reverse complement strand
GGCATATGCCATCATCCCATACTGTCAACGAATTAATGACGCGCGACACTAGGGGCGTCCCCCTTCCGCGATTCTCGTTCCCATCGGCGAACCACGGACACGTCGGCGATTCCTGTCCACCTTCGCGATTCCTGTCCCCATCGGCGATCTTCGTCCACATTCGCACCGCCTACATTGGTCGCATGGCTCGCCGACGCATCCCCACGACTGCCCCTGAGACCGCCGCCGGCGACCCCTTCGAGTTCATCACCGACGAGCGCGGCGGCGTCACCGTCATGCGCGACGGGCACCCACAGTCGCACGTCCACCCGGACGATCCGACGCTGCTGGAGTTCGAGTACGTCCAGCATTTCGCGCTCGTGCTCGACGCGCTGACGCCGCCCGCGCCGTCCCTGCTCGGCGTCACGCACGTCGGCGGCGCAGGGCTGACGCTGGCACGCTACGTCGAGGCGACCCGCCCCGGTTCGCCGCAGATCGTCCTCGAGCCCGACGTCCGCCTCACCGACGCCGTCCGTCGCGAACTGCCGCTGCCCCGCGCGCATCGCATCCGGGTACGGCCGGCTGACGGCGCCTCGGGCGTCGTAGCTCTCAAGGACGACTCGGCCGACGTCATCGTCCTCGACGCATTCGCCGACGGACGCGTGCCGGCCGAGCTCGTCAGCCCGACGTTCGCGGCCGACGTCGCGCGTGTCCTCAAGCCGGGTGGCGTGTTAATGGCCAATCTCGCCGACGAGCCAGGGTTCGCGTGGACCTCACGCGCCGCCGCGACGTTCACCGCCGTGCTGCCACACGCCGTCATCGTCGGGGCGCACGAGGTGCTCAAGGGCAAGCGCTTCGGCAACGTCGTGCTGGCCGCGTCGGCCGACTCCAGCGCCCTCGACCTCGACGCCGTCACCCGCGCCGCCGCTCGTGCGCCCCTGCCGACGGGCGTCCGGCGCGGCGCCGAGCTGGCACGGATGTTGCGGGCGGCCGCCCCTTTCACCGACAACGACGCGGCACGCTCCCCCGTCCCGCCGCAGCTCGGTGCGTGGCGAGTGCGCTGACGCTGCGAGCGTGACACGATCGGCTGCACCGCCACGACGAAGGAGAACGATGCCCGAGGGTCACGTCACGCACCGCATCGCGGGGATGATGAACGACAACTTCGCTGGGCGAATCATCAAATCTTCCTCTCCCCAGGGCCGATTCGCCGAAAGCTCCGCGCGCATCGACGGCCGTGCCTTCGATCACACCGAGGCCTACGGCAAGCACATGCTCGTCGCGTTCGAAGGGCTCGACGAGCGCGTCAACATCCACCTTGGTCTGCTCGGAAAGTTCTTCTGGACGTACGGTGTCGAGCCCGTCGAGGCGCCGATCACCGGCGCCATCCGGTGGCGTCTCGGAGCATCGTCCGACGACGGTGATGCGCGCGGCAGTGTGGTCATGGATCTGCGTGGACCCAACGTCTGCGCGCTCAAGACGCCGGACGAGGTGGCGGCGATCGTCGGCAAGCTCGGGCCCGACCCGTTGCGCGTAGACGCCGACCCTGATGTCGCGTGGGTGCGGATCCGCCGCACGTCGACGCCGATCGCTGCGCTGCTCATGGACCAGAAGGTGTTCAACGGCGTCGGCAACATCTACCGAGCCGAGGTGCTCTTCCGCCATGGCCTCGACCCGAAGATGCCGGGGAAGTTCTTGCGCCGCACCGAGTTCGACGCTATCTGGGCGGACCTCGTCGCGCTCATGCCGCTCGGGGTACGCGACGGCCGCATCGACACCGTCCGCGACGAACACTCGCCCGAGACCATGGGGCGTGATCCGCGCGTCGACAAGCACGGCGGCGAGGTCTACGTCTATCGACGCGCGGGGCAGCCGTGCCTCGTCTGCGGCACGCCCGTGGCACTCGAGGAGTTCGCGGGCCGCAACCTGTTCTGGTGCCCGCGCTGCCAGCCGCGTCACCGCCGTCGCACGCCCAACCCGTGAGGGTCGCAATCCCGCATGGCCGAGTTTCGGACCCCGACTCGCCGGTTGAGAGCCGCAATCTGGCATGGCAGAGTTTCAGCCCCAATCCGAGCAGCCGAGCCGAGATGGGGCACACGCCCGGACCGCACCTCGTGAACACGTCGAGAGGCCCATTCCTGGTTCCAGGAATGGGCCTCTCGAACGAGCGCGCACCAACCGTCAGCGATGCGCAAGCCGTCAGCCGAAGATCTTTCGCAGCGGCACCTGGTGCGTCTCGCAGAGCTCGGCGACCGGGATCGAGAACAGGTCGCCGACGGCGAGCGCGCCGCCACCCGTCTCGCCGATCTTCGCTGCGGCTACACCGGCCTTCGACGCGAGCGCCTCGAACGCCTCGACGTGCTCCGGTGCCACCGCGACGAGGGCGCGACCGGCCGACTCGGAGAACAGCGACACGAACGCGTTGTCGGTGAACGACACCGACGCACCGACACCATGACGCATGACGCCTTCAGCCAACGCGACCGCGAGACCGCCGGATGACAGGTCGTGAGCCGCGGCGAGCAGGCCGTCACGGGCACCGTCGATGAGCACCGACGCGAGCGCCTTCTCGTTCTCGAGGTGCACCATCGGCGGCAGGCCCCCGAGGTGGCTGTGCACGACGCCGGCCCATTCGGAGCCGTCGAGCTCGTCCCGCGTCTCGCCGAGCACGTAGAGCGCGAGGCCCGCATCCTTCCACGCCGACGGCGTGCGCTTGCTGACGTCGTCGAGCACGCCGAGGACGGCGACGACGGGCGTCGGGTGGATCGCGACGTCACCCGTCTGGTTGTAGAACGACACGTTGCCGCCCGTCACGGGAGTGCCGAACGCGCGGCACGCCTCGATGATGCCGTCGACGGCCTGGCTGAACTGCCACATGACGCCCGCGTCCTCGGGCGAGCCGAAGTTGAGGCAGTCGGAGACGGCGAGCGGCGTCGCGCCGGCGGCCGCGACGTTGCGGTACGCCTCCGCGACGGCGTGCTGCGCGCCGATGAATGGGTCGAGCTTCGCGAAACGGCCGTTGCAGTCCGTCGAGAGCGCGACGCCGAGCCCGGTGCCCTCGTCGACGCGCACGACGCCCGCGTCGTCAGGCATGGCGAGCGCCGTGTTGCCCATGACGTAGCGGTCGTACTGGTCGGTGATCCACGACTTGTCGGCGATGTTCGGCGAACCCAGCACCTGCAGCAGCTGCGCGCGCAGCTCGTGGCCCGACGCCGGTCGGCGCAGCAGCGACGACACGTCGTCCTGCATCGCGTCGAGGTACTCGGGTCGCGCGAGCGGGCGCTCGTAGACCGGCCCGTCGTGCGCGACGGAGCGCGGCGGCACGTCGACGACGACGTCGCCATGCCAGGTGATGACGAGGTTCTCACCGTCGGTGACCTCGCCGAGGACGACGGCCTCGACGTCCCACTTCTCGGCGATCGCCATGAACGCGTCGAGCTTGTCGGGCGTGACGACGGCCATCATGCGCTCCTGCGACTCGGACATGAGGATCTCCTCGGCCCGCAGCGAGCTGTCGCGCAGCGGCACGCGGTCGAGTTCGATGTGCATGCCGCCGTCACCGGCGGAGGCGAGTTCGGATGTCGCGCAGGACAATCCGGCGCCCCCGAGATCCTGGATGCCCTCGACGACGCCCGCGGCGTACAGGTCGAGGCAGCACTCGATGAGGACCTTCTCGGCGAAGGGGTCGCCGACCTGGACGGCCGGTCGCTTCGTCGGCCCTTCGGAGTCGAACGTCTCGGAGGCGAGCACGGAGACACCGCCGATGCCGTCGCCACCCGTCTTGGCGCCGAACAGCACGACCTTGTTGCCCTGGCCTGCGGCCTTGGCGAGGTGCAGATCCTCGTGGCGCAGCTTGCCGACGCACAGCGCGTTGACGAGCGGGTTGCCCTGGTAGCAGTCGTCGAACACGACCTCGCCACCGATGTTCGGCAGGCCGAGGCAGTTGCCGTAGCCGCCGATGCCGGCGACGACGCCGGGCAGGACACGCGCGGTGTCGGGGTGGTCGAGCGCGCCGAAGCGCAGCGGATCCATGACGGCGATCGGGCGCGCACCCATCGCCATGATGTCGCGGACGATGCCGCCGACGCCGGTCGCGGCGCCCTGGTAGGGCTCGATGTAGCTCGGGTGGTTGTGGCTCTCGACCTTGAAGGTGACGGCCCAGCCCTGACCGATGTCGATGACGCCGGCGTTCTCGCCGATGCCGGCGAGCTGCTTGCCGCGCGGCGTCTCGCTCGGCAGGTCGCCGAAGCGGCGCAGGTGCGTCTTCGACGACTTGTACGAGCAGTGCTCGCTCCACATGACGGAGTACATCGCGAGTTCGGCGCTCGTCGGGCGGCGCCCGAGGATCTCGCGGATGCGCGCGTACTCGTCGTCCTTGAGGCCGAGTTCGGCCCACGGCTGCTCGACGTCGGGCGTCGCCTCGGCCTTGCTCACCGTGTCGAGACCGTCCGTCTTCGGCGCGGCGATGATCTGGCTTTCGGCGCTGAAGCCCTCTTCGGCAGCGGCGAGCTGGCCCGGCTCCGGGCTCGTGTTCATCTCAGTCATCAGTGCTGTCTCCTCAGACGCTCGCGAGCGCCGTGATGGCGGACGTGAAGAAGGCGAGCCCGTCGGTCGAGGGGCCGAAGCCCTCCTCGACGCAGTGCTCGGGGTGCGGCATGAGGCCGACGACGTTGCCGCGTTCGTTCGTGACGCCGGCGATGTCGCGGTACGAGCCGTTCGGGTTGCCCTGCAGGTAGCGGAAGACGACCTGGCCCTCGCCCTCGAGGCGGTCGAGCGTCGCGTCATCTGCGACGAAGCAGCCCTCCCCGTTCTTCAGCGCGATGGTGATCTCCTGATCGGCCGTGAAAGCGTTCGTCCACGCGGTGGAGGCGTTCTCGACACGCAGCACCTGGTCCTTGCACAGGAACTTCTGGTGGTCGTTGCGAATGAGCGCGCCGGGCAACAGATGCGATTCGCACAGGATCTGGAAGCCGTTGCAGATGCCGAGCACGGGCATGCCGCCCTGCGCCGCAGGGATCAGCTCGTCCATGACAGGCGCGAACCGCGCGATGGCGCCGCAGCGCAGGTAGTCGCCGTAGCTGAAACCGCCCGGCACGACGACGGCGTCGACGCCCTTGAGGTCGGCGTCACCGTGCCACAGGTCGACGGGGTCTCCCCCGGCGAGGCGGACGGCGCGCTTCGCGTCGTGATCGTCGAGCGAACCGGGGAAGGTGATGACGCCGATCTTCACTGCTCGTCCTTCAGGTCGTGCACGCTGACGACGTCCTCGATCACGGGGTTGCTCAGCAGCTTGTCGGCCGCCTCACGCGCCGCAGCGAGGTGCGCGTCCGTCACATCACCGTCGACGGTGAGGACGAAACGCTTGCCCTGACGCACGTCGGTGAACTGCTCGAAACCGAGGCGCGGCAGCGCACCGGCGACGGCCTGACCCTGCGGGTCGAGGATCTCGGACTTCAGCATGACGTCGACGACGACGTGGCCCATGGGTTCTCCCTGTGAGAGGCGGTGTGTCCAGCACCCTGAGTCTAGGCGGCGCCACCGACAACGCCCCATTCCCGCTCACGTCGTGCGCAGCGGCAGGTGGATCCAGCCCTCTGGACGGGCCGCGTCACGGTGCGCACACGTGGGCGATGCGATCGGCCGAGACACTGAGCGGCCTGACGGCCGGCCGCGCCGGATCAGCGCTCGAGCCGTGGCGCTTCGTCACCTCGATGACGTCGAGATCCGTCGCCCGATAGACCAAGCGCTGGCGTTCGTCCGGCGTCGCGTAGGACGCTTCCCGCACCTCGGACCCTCCCGGTTCCCCACTACCCTGATCACCCACGAGTTCGACGAACTCCTGCGGCCAGCCGAACGGGCAGTCGACGCCGATCTTGGCGTCACTGCGATCGAGCAGGCTGATGAGCATCGCGTCTTCGACGCACTCACGACCCTCGCCCCAGACGTCGACGATCGTCGCGCGGTCCCCCTCCCAAGCCAACTCCACCGCAGCGGTGTTGACCGGGGCGGCAGCCAGATCGACACCGATACTGATGCCGTGGGCCGGTCGCTGAACCTCGGGCTCACCCGCCGCCCTGCGACCCGTCACACGAACGTGCGGCCCGTCAGTGCTTCGTAGGCCTCGATGTACTTGGCGCGCGTGGCGGCGACGATGTCGTCGGGCAACGCCGGCGGCTGCTCGCCCGACGACTTGTCCCAACCAGAGGCCGGGGACGTCAGCCAGTCGCGCACGAACTGCTTGTCGTACGAATCCTGTGCGCGCCCCGGCTGCCACGACGCGGCCGGCCAGAAGCGCGACGAGTCGGGCGTCAGCAGCTCGTCGGCGAGCACGAGCGTGCCGTCGGCGCGCACGCCGAACTCGACCTTCGTGTCGGCGATGAGGATGCCCCGCTCGGCGGCGATCTCGTTGCCACGCGCGAGGATTCGCACGGTGAGGTCACGGATCTCATCCGCGCGCTCCCGCCCGACGAGCACGACGGCCTCGTCGAACGTCATCGGCTCGTCGTGATCCCCGATCTCGGCCTTCGATGTCGGCGTGAAGATCGGCGTCTCGAGCTTCGAGGCATCGACCAAGCCGTCCGGCAGAGCCACCCCACACACCGCCCCCGTCTCGCGGTACTCGGCGAGCCCGCCACCCGTCAGGTACGCGCGGGCGATGGCCTCGAGCGGCACCATGTCGAGCCGTTCGACGAGCACCGCACGGCCTGCGACGGCGTCGGGCACGTCCGTCGAGACGACGTGGTTGGGCACGAGGTGTGCCATCTGCTCGAACCACCACAGCGACAGCTGCGTCAGCACCTTGCCCTTGTCGGGGATCGGTGTCGAGAGGATGAAGTCGAACGCCGAGATGCGGTCGCTCGCGACGAGCAGCACCTGGTCGTCGCGGGCCTTGCCGTCCGCGTCGAGCGGCGCGTACAGGTCGCGCACCTTGCCGGAGTAGACGTGCGCGTACCCAGGAAGTTCGAGTGTCTCGCTCATGCCTGCTCTCCTTCGACGGTGATCTCACCCTTGAGTGCCTTGAGTGCGATGTCGGTGCGGTGATGACTGCCGGGCAACGTGATGCGCTCGACGCCCGCGTACGCCACCTCACGGGCGGCGGCGAGATCCGTACCCCGTCCGACGACCGACAGCACGCGCCCACCGGACGAGACGATTCCGCCGTCGCTGCCGAGCTTCGTCCCCGCATGCAGGACGTACGCACCGTCACCCGCCGCGGTGCCGTCGCCGTTCACCTCGTCGAGGCCGTCGATGCGCGCACCCGTCACCGGCTTTGCGGGGTAACCCTCGCTCGCGACGACGACGGTGACGGCGGCGTCATCGCTCCATTCGAGCGGCCCGAAGTCAGCGAGCTCACCCCGTGCGGCAGCGCGCAGCAGACCGCCGAGCGGCGTGCGCAGACGCGCGAGGACGACCTGCGTCTCCGGGTCGCCGAAGCGCGCGTTGAACTCGACGACCTTGGGGCCCTTCGACGTCAGCGCCAGCCCGACGTACAGCACGCCCGCGAACGGCGTGCCGCGGCGCGCCATCTCGACGATCGTCGGCTGCGCGACTCGCTTCACGACATCGTCGACGAGCCCCGCCGGCGCCCAGTCGAGCGGCGAATACGCGCCCATGCCACCGGTGTTCGGGCCCGCATCGTCATCATGGGCGCGCTTGAAATCCTGCGCCGGCTCGAGCGGAACGACCGTCGCACCGTCGCTGATGCAGAACAGCGACACCTCGGGGCCGTCGAGAAATTCTTCGATGACGAGGCTCGACCCGGCGTCGAGACAGGCCCGGGCGTGCGCGAGCGCCTCGTGGCGGTCGTTCGTCACGACGACACCCTTGCCGGCCGCGAGCCCGTCGTCCTTGACGACGTACGGGGCGCCGGTCGCATCGAGGGCCTCGACGACCTGCGTCATGTTCGTGCACGCGTGCGCGCCGGCGGTCGGGACGTCGGCGGCGGCCATGACGTCCTTCGCGAACGCTTTCGACCCCTCGAGTCGGGCGGCTTCGGCGGACGGGCCGAACGTGTCGATTCCGGCTGCGCGCACCGCGTCCGCCACCCCGGCGACGAGCGGCGCCTCGGGCCCGATGACGACGAGGTCGGCCCCGATCTCCTGCGCGAGTTCGGCGACGGCGTCACCGTCGAGGATGTCGACGTCACGCACCTGGGCGTCGGCGGCCATGCCTGGATTTCCGGGGGCGGCGACGATGACGTCGACCTGCGGATCCGCTGCGAGACCCTTGACGATGGCGTGCTCGCGCGCGCCCGTTCCGACGACCAAAGCCTTCATGGCTGCAACCCTACCGGCGAGGAGGCGGCGCGCGCGGCCCCGGGAACCCAGGGGGAGGAAATGCTCCCGGGGCGGCGCGCACCTGGCGCGAAGTGGGTCGAACCATCGGGGGGAGGTGGTGACACGCTCCTTCGCGCACCGGACGGGCCGGCACGACCCACTATGGCACGACCACGGGCACCCGTTCGCTCACGGTTTGGCAGAATGACGTCATTGGCGAACATTCGCCAAGAGCGCCACTTCTTTCTCCCTCGTCGACAGGCGGCCGTCATGCCCCATCAGTCATCCACCGATGTACCTTCCGGGGCGCCCGGCACACCCGCCGACGCTCTCGGCGCGCCTTCCGACGCCCCCGGCACGATCGGCGGCGGCACGCCCGCCGACGCGATCGCCGACCTCGCCGCGATGATGCCCGAGGGCGCTGCGACGACGAACGCGCTCGCCGACCTCATCGGCGAGCACCGTCCGACCGAGCTCTACCTCCACCTGCTCATGCACGGCGCGTGCGACGAGGCCGATCTCGCCGCAGCCGGATTCGCCGTTGAGGCTACCGCCGTCGCCCTGCGCATCCTCACCGCGCGTGCCATGGTCGAGCGGGATTCGTCGGGGTGGCGGGTCACGCCCCCGGAGCAGGCGCTGCCCACCCTCGCGGGGCAGCTCGAGTCACGCGCGACGAGTATCCGCGCCGCGTTGCCGGGCCTCGTCGCCGCCCACCGCAACGCCGCGAAGGCCACGGGCGCGAACCGACTTTTAGAAGGCACCGACGCGCTCGACGGCGAGCGCGAGGTCGCGTTCGCGTTCGCCCAGTGCGTCGCGAACGCTCGTCATGAGGTGCGAGCCATGCGCACGCGATCCATCGCGACGCGCTCGCCCATCCTCGACGCGCTGCCCGGTTCACGCGACGGGCGCGTCGGCGCCTCGCAACGTCTCGTGACGGTCGACACCGTCATCGACTCGAGCCTGGTCGCCGACTTCGACGCCGACGACTTCGCCTCTCTGCAACCCACGCCGAACGTCCGCGTCACCCTTGCGACGGGCGTTCCGTTCACCGCCGCCGTCAACGACGACGGGATGGCCGTCATCGAGACCGTCAGCGGTGGCGGTGTGGCGGGGCTCGTCGTGCACGACGCCGGACTCGTCGCGGCGGTGTCGTCGACGATCGACCTCATGCTGCGCCTCGCCGCTCCCCTCGCCGCGACCCATCCGCGTGCGTCGACGCAGTCCATGGCGCGCCAGCGCACGGACGGTGTGCAGGCTGCCACGTCGGATGCGTTGAGCGACCAGGAGCGCCTCATCCTGACGCTGCTCGCCGCAGGAGTGCCCGACGCCACCGTGGCGCGTCGCGTCGGCGTCAGCCAGCGCACGTTCGATCGGCGCGTCCGCAGCGTCATGGATCGCCTCAACGCCCAGACACGGTTTCAGGCCGGGGTGCTGGCCGCCCGACGCGGCTGGTTGTGAGCCCTGTCGCGACATGCACCCCGACGCGCCGAACGGGCCGACGAACGCTCTAAGGTAGAGGGTCATCCGCGCGCGGCGCGGTGAGCCAGCACGGCGAGGGGAAGCACTGCGTGAGCACGGTTGAGGGACGTCCGGCCGGCCAGGTCGACGAACTGCCCGACGAGGTCACCCGCGAGATCGCGATCGAACAGGCGCACGTCGAGCGCGTCTACGCCGAACTGGCGAAGGCCGGCGAGCGCGTCGGCATCGTCGAATCCGAAGGCCTCGCGCGCGGGCGCGCGAGCCGCTCCGGCGACATGCGCGACGAGGAGAAGGCCGGCCTGTTCGAGCGCGACGCGCTCATGTTCTCCGCCGGCAAGCGACGCGCGACACTCGAGCAGCAGTTCGAGGGCCTCGTCTTCGGGCGCCTCGACCTCGACCACGCGATGACGGCGGGTGCGGGCGCGACCGACGCGACGGGCACCGAGGCGGCCGGCGGGTTCGTCTCCACCGGCTCGGGTGACGACCTCGAGGTGCGATACATCGGTCGCCTGGGCGTGCGTGACGACGAGTACGAACCACTCGTCATCGACTGGCGCGCGCCGGCGGCATCACCGTTCTACCGCGCGACGCCCGTCGCCCCGGAGAAGGTCGTGCGCCGCCGCGTGCTGCGCTGCCGTGACGCTCGCGTCCTCGGCGTCGAGGACGACCTCATGACGGTGGAGGCGCCGGAGGGCATGACGGTCGTCGGTGACGGCGCGCTCATGGCCGCCCTGACGCGCTCGCGCGGGGCGCGGATGCGCGACATCGTGGCGACGATCCAGCGCCACCAGGACGAGGCGATCCGCGCCGACGCGCGCGGCGTCACCCTCATCACGGGTGGGCCGGGCACGGGCAAGACCGTCGTCGCGCTGCACCGCGCGGCCTACCTGCTCTACTCGGATCGGCGCCGATTCGAGTCGGGCGGCATCCTCGTCGTCGGCCCGTCGGCCGCCTACACCGCTTACATCGAGCGCGTCCTGCCGTCGCTCGGCGAGGATTCGGTGGCGCTGCGCGCGCTCGGCGACCTCGTCGGCGGGCTGACGGCGACGCGCCTCGACGCGCCGGCTCCGGCCGCCGTCAAGGGTGGGCTGCGCATCCGAAAGGTGCTCTCGCGCGCCGCGAAGGACGTCGCGCCCGACGCGGCGACGAGCCTGCGCACGATGGTCGCGGGCCTCGCCGTCCACCTCGATGAGCGCGAGCTGCGCCGCATCCGCGCGAGCCTGCTCAGCCACCACCAGCACAACAAGCTCGCCGGCAACCCCGCCGACGTCGTCGAGGCCCTCGCGGCCGCGGCGTGGCTGCAGGTGCGCGAGCACACCAACCTCGAGCGCACCGAGTTCGTCGACCGCTTCGAGGATTCGCGCGACGTCGAGGCGTTCGTCGCCGACTGGTGGCGCCCGATCGACCCGCGTCACGTGCTGCTGTGGCTCGGTGACGCCGACCGGCTCGCGCGCTATGCACGCGGCGTGCTGAGCATTGGTGAGCAGGCGGAACTCGTCGCGTCGATCGCCGTCGCGGTCGAGCGCGGCGAGTGGTCCGTGGCCGACGTTGCGCTCGTCGACGACCTGCTCGCCCGCCTCGCCGAGGTGCCCGAAGCCGCCCGCGAGGAGCGTGGTTTCTACGAGATCGAGGAGTTCGACAACCTCACCGACTACGGCGTCCACGAGGTCGAGGTGACCGGATCGCGCCGTCAGGGCGGCGAGGTCGGCTTCGAGGTGACGCCCGCCGACGCCCGCGAGCGCCTGCTCGCCGGGCGCCTCACGCGCGCCGAGGAATACAGTCACGTCCTCGTCGACGAGGCGCAGGACCTGTCGCCGATGCAGTGGCGCGCCGTCGGTCGGCGCGGAAAGTTCGCGTCGTGGACCGTCGTCGGCGACCTCGCGCAGGCGTCGTGGCCCGACCTCGACGAAGCCGCCGAGGCACGCGAGGAGGCCTTCGGGACGAAGAAGCGTCAGAGCTTCCACATGACGACGAACTACCGCAACGCGCGCGAGATCTTCGACTTCGCGGCCGGCCTCATCCGACGCTACGTGCCCGACGCCGACATCCCCGAAGCCGTGCGCGAGACCGGCATTCACCCCGTCTCGATCGACGTGAGCCGCGACGACGTCAGCGCCCGCGCCCGCGAAGCCGTCACCGACCTGCTCGAGCAGGTCGACGGCAGCGTCGCCGTCATCGCGCCCGCGGCGTGGCGGCAGGCGCTGGCTGAGCTCGACGGCGCAGCGGGCCGCGTCGTCGTCATCGACCCGATGTCGACGAAGGGCCTCGAGTACGACGCGACGCTCGTCGTCGACCCTGATGAGATCACCGCCGAGTCACCTGGCGGCGCGCGCGTTCTCTATGTTGTGCTGACGCGTGCGGCGCACCGCATGACGGTGCTCGACGTGCGCTGACGCGAGACACGAGTGACGACGGAGCGAGGACGACATGACCCACACCCCTGACGCCGCGCTGCCGGCGAGCGACGGCCCCGACGGCGGCGCGAGCCCGACCGCGGGCGACGGCGGTCTGCACGGCTCCGTCGCGGGCACGTCCGACGCGGTGCTCGGCGCGTACCGACGCAGCATCGACAACATCGACGCGGCGATCATCCACATGCTCGCCGAACGCTTCCGCATCACGCAGGCCGTCGGCGAGTACAAGGCGACGCACGAGCTTCCGCCCGCCGACCCGTCGCGCGAGGAGCGTCAGGTCGCCCGCTTGCGCGGCCTCGCCGCCGAATCGGGCCTCGACCCCGAGTTCAGCGAGAAGTTCCTCCGATTCGTCATCGACGAGGTCATCCACCACCACCTGCAGGCGGCGTCCGACGCGTCCTGACGTCGTCGGTTCGCGTGTGCGTCAGCCGAACAACGCCACCGTCTGACGACTGATGGCGACGAGGGCGCCGCTGGCGGGGTCGTAGATGCGCGCGCCCGAGTGGGCGTAGCCGTCGTGGGCGGCGTCCGTCGTGACGTCGTACCACCACGTCGTCGCCGGGTCGGACGAGACGGGCGCGGTGAACTCGAGCGTCCACGTCATCGTCGACATCGGCGCCGGCGAGTGCAGCATCTGCCCGGCTGCCGGCGGCCACGCGTCGATGAGCGTGACGAGGTGCGCGACGCCGAAGTCGTCCGTCAGCTCGCGGAATCGCATGTAGCCGGTGAGGTCACCGTCAGTAGCTGCGGAGAACGGCAGCACCCCGCTGGCCGGGCGCAGGTCGACGCGCGCGATGAACTCGGGCGTGAACGGCTCGATGTACGGAATGGCCTCGAGCATCTCGAACGCCGGGCGCGTGCCTGCGTCGAGGGTCGGATCGAGCGCCACCTTCGACTCGCGTTGCGCACCGAACGTCAGCAGGGCGATGGCGCGGACGGTGCTCTCGCCGGAATCGTCCGGCTGCACGAGGCGCGCCTCGACCTGCGTCGCCGACTTGCCCTGACGCAGCACCTCGACGCGCACCTCGGCCGTGCCGGCGGAGGCCGGTGCGACGAAGTTGACGGTGAGCGAACGCAGCGACGTCGGATCCGCGGCCAGCTCACCGAGCACGCGGGCGACGAGGACGCCTGCGACGACGCCACCGAACGTCGCCCGACCCTGCCCCCAGCCCGCCGGAATCGTGACGTCGGGCTGCTGCGCGGCGGCGGCGAGCAGGACGTCGATGTCGTGCCGGTTCTGTTCGCCCGGCGTGTTCGAGGTGGTGGTGTCGTTCATGACGCCATCGTAGGAGTCGATTGGCCTTCGGTGGGCTGAGTCATACCGGCGAGTAATCCAGGGGGTGGCGGGGCGTGGCCGGGCCCTTCCCACTCACCGGGCGCGCCGGCATCGGCCGGCGTCGAGCAGGGTGGCCACCAGGCCGACGTGGTGCGCGGCGGTCAGGTCAGTCGTTCGCCATGCGCCACCCTGCGGCGATGGCCTCGGCCGCGGAGCAGAACATGCGCTCCCCCTTGCTCGGCGTGATGACGGTCTTGTCGTACGTCGCCGAACCGGGCGCGTGCGCGATCTTGGCGCCCTTCGAGTTGATGTTGCCCTTGATCGTGCACGCTCCGCCGGTCGAGCCGGCACCGGCCGGCGACGATGGAGCGGCTGGCACCGCCGGCGCGACGGGCGTCGATGGTGCCGGCGCAGCTGACGTCGACGCAGCAGCGCTCGAGCCGGCGTCATCCTGGTGAAAACCGTTGCACGGCGGGCCCCACGTGCCGCGGTGGGCGTTCTTCGCCTGGTTCTGTGCCGCGAGATATTCGAGGCGATGCTCGTACGGCCCGTCGTAGGTCTCCTCACGCCCGTAGCCGCCCTCGATCTGCGCGAGCGCGACGTTCGTCGTCCCGCCGACGAAGACGTGACGCAGCAGGCGGCCGTACTTGTCGCGATCGCCCTGCGACGAGTCCGCCGCGAGCTGCACCTGCTTGCTCTGCACGAGCGACTGCATGTGACTGCTCGCCTCCTTGCCGAAGCACTGCACGGGCGTGTTCGGCTTGCGCGTCTCGGGGGTGTCGAGGCCGATGATGCGGATCTTCTCGCGCTTTGCGTCGATACGGACGGCGATGGTGTCGCCGTCGATGACGCTGACGACGTCGTACGCCGCTCCCGAACCCGTCCCGGCGCCCTGCCCGCGCGTGTCGCCGCCCTTCGCGGAGCTCGACGCGGCGTCGGACGCCGGTTTCGTCGATGTCGAACCACTGTCGGCAGGCGTGGGCCCTGACGCTGACGCGCGCGACGAGCCCGACGCCGAGGGCGCCGGCTGCGTGCCGTTCGACGAGGACGCCGTGGGCGACGCGCTCGTCGCCGAGTGCGATGCGTCCGACGAGGTGCCGCAGGCCGCGGTGCCCGCGAGGAGCGCAGCCGCGCCCAGGCTCTTCACGGCTCCGCGGATCGTCGTCATCGTCGTCACGCGCGTCAGCGTAGACGTCGGCACCGACAACGCAGCCAGATCGGGGCGGAGACGCCCGTCACTGCGGCGTTCGCTGACCCGATCACCGACCCCGCCCGGCTCGACGAATGTGGACGAGAATGGCCGATGCGGACGGGGATCGGCCGTCAGGGGGTGACGAGTTCGCGCAGGCGCTGCGGGCCGACGGCGAGCAGCAGCGTCGGCAGGCGCGGGCCGGTCTCCTTGTCGATGAGCAGTGTGTAGAGCAGCTTGAAGAACTCGCGCTGGCTCGCGCCGAGGGCTGCGGCCGTCTCGGGGTCGGCCTTGCGGTCGGGTCGGAAGTCGGCACCCTTGCCGATCTGCACCTTCGGCACACCGTAGACCTGCGTCGTCAGCCCGTCGAGCGACCACGCGTCCTCGATGCGCGGCAGCCCCTGCTCGCCCGGCACGTCAAGGCCGTCGAGCAGGATGCGCAGGGCGGTCTTCTGCTCGTCGCTGGCGGCTGCGAGGGCGTCAGCGTTCTTCGTCTCCCGCACGACCGTGCGTTCGTCGTCGGGCATGTAGCGCGCGACCCAGTTCTCGACGTTCGTCAGGCGCGGGCGCAGCGCGTCGAGGCTCGACGGGGGGTTGGACGGGGCGAGCGTGCCGACGATGCGCAGCGTCTGCGTCTCGTCACCCGTCGTGATGTCGCTGATGCTCGCGAGGGTGCGGTAGGCGACCGGGTACTCGGTCGCGGGCAGCACCTTCTCAGCCGTCGTCGACGCGCGCACGTAGGCGGCGACGTCGCCCGGCTGGCCCTTGTCGGCGGCGACCTTCGCGACGAGCGCGTCCCACTCGTCGTACATGCGCTGCACGTCGGAGTCGAACGCGACGGTGAAGCTCTGGTTCGGCTTCTTGCGCGCGTAAAGCCAGCGCAGCAGGGCCGGTTCCATGATGCCGAGCGCGTCCTTGGGGGTCGGCACGCCACCCTTGCTCGAGCTCATCTTCGCCATGCCCTTGATGCCGACGAACGCATACATCGGGCCGAGCGGGCGCTCCCACCCGAAGATCGGAGCGACGTCCTTGCCGACGACGAAGCTCGAACCGGGGCTCTGGTGATCGACGCCCGACGGCTCGAAGACGACCTTCTCGACCGACCAGCGCATCGGCCAGTCGATCTTCCACACGAGCTTGCCGTTGCGGTGCTCACGCAGGTCGACGGTCTCGGTGTGCCCGCAGCGGCACGTGTACGTGAGGTGGTGCGTGGCGTCGTCATAGGCGGTGACGGTGGTGAAGTCGGTGCCGCACGCCGAGCAGTACGGCTTGTACGGGTAGTAACCGGACTCGCTGCCGCCGTCGTCCTCGGCTGCCGCCCCGGAACCGGCCTCCGCCTCGGCGGCTGCCGCCTGCTCCTCCTCGGACAACATGGGCGCCTTCTTGCCGCCCTTGACGGGCTTGCCGCTGCCGGCGGCGTCGCCGTCAGGCTTCGGCAGGGTGCGGTAACGCGCGAGGATGGCGTCGAGTTCGTCGCGCTTGCTCATCGCGAAGAGGATCTGATCCGTGTAGGCGCCCGCGCCGTACTGCTCGCTCTGGCTGATGCCTCGGTAGACGACACCGAGCGCGGCGAGGCCCTCCTCGAACTGGGCGCGGAAGTGCTCGGCCCAGCTGCTCGCCGAACTGCCCTTCGGCGCGGGCACGCGCGTCAGCGGCATGCCGATGTACTGCTCGTACGAGGCGTCGACGCCCTCGACGTTCGGCACCTTGCGGTAGCGGTCGAAGTCGTCCCAGCTGATGATGTGCTCGCACTCGATGCCACGGCGACGGATCTCGTCGGCGACGAGGTGCGGCGTCATGACCTCGCGCAGGTTGCCCAGGTGCACCGGGCCCGAGGGGCTGATGCCGGAGGCGACAACGACCTTCGTGCCACGCTTCTCGGCTTCGGCAATCGTCTCGTCGGCAAGTCGCGAAACCCAGTCGGCGTCAGGAGGCAGCACAGTCGTCATGGAGACATTTTAGGTGCCTCGCGGCGATGCCTCGGACGCCGTGCCCCCTCCTGATCAACGAGATCCGGCGAACCGCGTGGGATCGAACAGATCGATCGCGTGCGCCGTGTGGCCGGTGAGCGCGAGGTCGGCGAGGATCTCCCCGACGACCGGGACGAACTTGAACCCGTGACCCGAGAAACCGCAGGCGACGACGACGTTGTCGTGCGCGGGGTGGGTGCCGATGACGAAGTGCTCGTCCGGCGTCGTCGTGTACATGCATGCCTTGGCTTCGAGTGCCGGCGCCTGCGCGAGCGCCGGGAGGGTGAGGGCGAGACGCTCGCGCATGCGCTCGTCCTCCCATGCCTGCACGTCGCGGTCGATGGTCTCGGGATCACACTCGGCCCCCATTCGGAAGAACGCCACCTTGGCTCCGCCGTCCGGCCCGTCGATGGCCGGGAATCCGTAGATCTGGGCCGCATCGGCCCGCTCGTGGATGTAGATCGGGCCCGCAGCGAAGCTCGCGTACTCCGCCCCGGTGGGGAACCAGTGCATGACCTGCCGCTCGATCGTGATCGGCACCTCGAGTTCCTCGAGAAGACGGGGCGCCCATGCGCCCGGGCACACGACGAGACGGTCACCACGGACCTCGCCCTCGCTGGTCCGGACGATGACACCGGAGGCTTCACTCGACCAGTCGAGCACCCGGACGCCGAAACGCAGGTCTGCCCCTGCCGCGGCCGCTCGGACGAGGTGAGCCCGGACGGTGTTCTCGGGGCGTGCGAAACCCGCGGCAGCCTCGAAGAGTCCGACCTCGTGATCGGCCGGGGAGAAGTGGGGGAAGCGTCGCCGGATCTCTCGGGCGTCGAGCACCTCGTGGGGCAGATCCCACTGCCGGGAGGCGAGCAGGCTCCCTGAGAACGTGAGGGAGTCGGGATCGCCCGCGTAGAGACCACCGGTGAGCGTCCGAATGGGTTCGTCAGCCGACGCCTCCAGGTCGTCCCACAGCTCATAGGCGCGCAGGAGCATCGGGACGTACGCCGGATCCTCGAAATAGGACTGGCGGATGATCCTCGAGCCTCCGTGGCTGGACCCCATGGCATGGGCCGGGTCGAACCGCTCGAGGCCGACGACCCTCGCACCTCGTCGCGCCAGATGGGCTGCCGCAGCCGACCCCATGCCTCCCAGACCGATGACGATGACCGTCTCCATGCCTATTCCTCTCAACCGAGTTGCCCCGACGTGTACGTCGCGGTCACGTGCCGCCAGCATGCCACTGCGGAACCCCCTGCAGGGGAAGCAGACGCCTAAGCAACCAAGACGTAACGTCGGGCCGATTGACGTCACCTCCGCGTTACATCGATGACACGGCAGCGGACCTCAGGCACGTCAGTGTGGTAAGCAACCGAGTTGCTAAAACAGCATCACCGTGATGCTCTGCGCGAAAGGCACACCGATGGCCACTCCACCTGACACCATCTCCACCACCCTCCCGGGGTCCACCGCGATGCGTCGACGCGTCATCGCCGGCTCCTTCGTCGGCAACTTCGTCGAGTGGTTCGACTACGCGGTCTACGGCTACTTCGCACATGAGATATCGGGGGCCTTCTTCCCGAACGACACTCCTCGAACGGCCCTCGTGAAGACGTTCGCACTGTTCGCGCTGTCGTTTCTCTGCCGCCCCATCGGAGGTGTCGTCTGGGGCCACATCGGCGACCGCATCGGGCGACGCTCGGCACTCGCCGCGTCGATCCTGCTCATGTCGGGCGCCTCCTTTCTCATCGCGCTCCTGCCCACGTATCACGCCGTCGGCATCCTCGCGCCCGTCCTCCTGCTCGTGCTGCGCCTCGTCCAGGGTTTCTCCGCTGCCGGCGAGTACGCCGGAGCGAGCGCATACCTGACGGAGTACGCCCCCGCATCACGGCGCGGCCTCACCGGTGCCGTGGTACCCGCTTCGACCGCGTCCGGCCTGCTCGTGGGATCGCTCATCGCCGCGGGGATGAGCGCGTGGATGCCGGCGTCGGACCTCGCCTCCTGGGGATGGCGGCTGCCGTTCGCCCTGGCGCTGCCTCTCGGCCTCGTCGGATTGACGATCCGCCGTCGCCTCGACGACAGCCCCGAGTTCCTCGCTGCCCGTGAGAACACGCCGGCCTCCGAGGCCGCGCCGATCGCCCTCGTCCTGCGCGAGCGCCGCGCCCTCGTCGTCACTTTTGCCGCGGCCCTGCTCAACGCCGTCGGGTTCTACGTCGTCCTGTCCTACCTGCCCACCTACCTCAGCACCGAGCTCGACCTCGATCAGACTCTTTCGTTCGTCGCCGCCACGATCGCGCTCGGCTGCTACATCGCCCTCGTCCTCGGCGCCGGGGCACTGTCGGATCGCTACGGCCGCAAGCCGCTCATGTACGCAGCCAGCACCCTGTTCATCGTCGGCTCCGTCCCTGCCTTCGTCGCCCTCGGATCGGGCAGCTTCGCCGTCATCGTGCTCGTGCAGATCCTGCTCGGCGGGGTGCTCGCACTCAACGACGGAGTGCTGCCCTCCTTCCTCGCCGAGCAGTTCACCACCCGAACGCGCTTCACCGGTTTCGCCCTGACGTTCAACCTCGCGAACGCGCTCTTCGGCGGCACCGCACCGATGATCGCGACGTGGCTCGTCGGCCGCACGCACTGGACCATCGCACCGGCCGTCTACCTCGTCGCCGTCGCCGTGGTCACGCTGGTCGCCGTCGCCTTTGCCCGGGAGACCGCCGGCAAGCCCCTCGCCCGCGATTGACACCCGCCCTCGCACGAACCCGATCTCACCTCTGACCCACCTGGAAGGAACCAACCATGACCACGAACACGACCTCCGGATCGCCCACGACTCCCCCGGTCGACGCCACAGCCCACGCCCTGGAGACGTTTCGCTCCGATCGCCTGCGCACGGTGCACAACGGCACCAAGGTCCCGCTGACGTTCTCCGCCGACGAGTTCGAACGTCGGCTCGCGGGGCTGCGATCGACGATGGCACAGCTTGGTGTGGACGCCGTCGTCCTCACCTCGATGCAGGCGATCAAGTACTACTCCGACTTCCTCTACACCTCGTTCGGTCGTGGTTACGCTCTGGTCGTCACGCACGAGACGAGCACGACCGTCTCGGCCGGGATCGATGCCGGGATGCCATGGCGACGCAGCCACGGGGAGAACGTCGTCTACACCGACTGGGAACGCACCAACCCCGAACACGCCGTCGCCACCCTCCTGGAGACCGCACACGTCGCGCGCGGCGTCATCGGATTCGAGTACGACCACCTCACGCTCCATCGCCGAGATCAGTTCGCTGCCGCTCTGCCCGGGGCGCGCATGATCGACATCGGCCAGGCAGTCATGCGTCAGCGGATGATCAAGTCCGCCGAGGAGATCGCCCTCATCACCGAGGCTGCCCGCATCGCGGATCTCGGAGCGGCTGCGATCCGCGACGCGCTCGACGGCATGCCCGCCGGAGGTTCGAGCGAGTACGAGATCGCCCTGGCCGGCACCGAGGAGATGGTGCGTCGCATCGCGTCGTCCTTCCCGGACAGTGAGTTGCGGGACACGTGGGTGTGGTTCCAGTCGGGCCTCAACACCGACGGCGCCCACAACTGGCCCACGACCCGGCGCGTGCAGCCCGGCGACCTGCTCAGCCTCAACTGCTTCCCCATGGTTTCCGGGTACTACGTCGCCCTCGAACGGACGATGTTCTACGGCGAGCCTGACGACGCGACCCTGGCGCTGTGGGAATCGCTCGTGACGGTGCACGAACGCGGCCTGGAGCTCATCCGCCCCGGCGCACGATGCCGCGACATCGCCGACGAGCTGAACGGGTTGATGGCCGAACTCGGCATCCTGCCGCTGCGCACCTTCGGCTACGGCCACTCGTTCGGGGTGCTCTCCCACTACTACGGGCGCGAAGCGGGCCTCGAACTGCGCGAGGACATCGACACGGTGCTCGAACCGGGCATGGTCGTGAGCATGGAACCGATGATCACGGTGCTCGACGGCAACCCCGGTGCCGGCGGCTATCGTGAGCACGACATCCTCGTCATCACCGCAGACGGGGCGACCAACATCACCGGCTACCCCTACGGGCCCGCCCACAACATCGTGCCCGCGCGTCACTGACACGTGCGCCACTGCGACGTGGGGGCCGGTGAGGTGCGCGGACGGCCGGCCCCCACGCCATCACGCCGAGGAGGACCATGACGACCGAGAGCTCGGGCTTTCCCGCCCTGCGCAACGGGCTGGACGTGCTGCGCGCCTTCGATGCCGGCCACGACCGGCTCGGCGTCGTCGAGCTCGCCGAACGTACTGGCCTGCACAAGAGCACGGTCTCGCGCCTGCTCGTCGCCCTCGAGGACGAGGGCCTCGTGGAGCGGGACGAGCAGAGCCGCAAGTACTCCCTCGGGCTCGGCCTCGTCCTGCTCGCCGGGCCGCTGCTCGGATCGCTCGACGTTGGGCACGCCGCCCGTCGCCCCCTGCGCCATCTACGAGACGTCACGGGCGAGTCAGCCGCGCTCGTACGCTGGACGGGCCAGGAGGCCGTCGTCATCGAACAGGTGGCGAGCCGGCACGACATCGCACACGTCACGCCGGTCGGTGCGCGCTACGCGACGGCATTGAGCTCATGCGTCCAGGTGTTCCTCGCGGACCAGCCGCCGACGCGCGTCGACGCGCGGATCACTGCGGGCACCATCGACCTGCCCGGGGCGGACGACGGGGCGCTCGAGGGGCTCCACGCCCTGCTCGAGGAGGGTCGTGACACGGGCGTCTTCATCAACGATCGGCGAACGTCTGCCGACGTCATCGGCCTCGCAGCGCCGGTGCACGACCACCGCGGAGATCTCGCCGCCGCCGTCCTGCTCGCGGCACCCGCCCATCGAGTCGGCGCGGACGGCATCGGCCTGCTCGCTCGCGCCACCCGCGAAGCTGCCGAGCAGACGTCACGAGCGCTGGGGTACGTCGCCTCTCCTCGCCCGGACGGGTCCGTGCACCTGCCCCCGCAGGAGGGCGGGTAACTCACGGGTAGGCGGATAAGGACCCGGCTACCTGTGAGTTACTCACCATCTTGGGGCCGGCTGCTCGTGCACCGACACGCACGCCGGGCTCGTCAGAGCTTCGCGAGCCACTTCTCGTGGGAACCGTCGAACGGTGCGACGCCGTCACGCACCATCGTCATGACAGTGTCGGCAGCTTCGCGCGCCGCCGTCACGAGTCGCGGCGGGTAGCTCATCTCGCGGGCGTGCCGCTCGAACTCGTCCTCGTCGTCGAGGTCGAGGTCGCCGTTCGTGCGCTTGACGACGTCGAGGTCGAGGTCGAGCGTGAACGCCTCACCCTGGTTGACGGTCGTCGGCGTCGTGATGTCGACGTAGACGCCGATGTCATGGTCCTTGCCCCCCGGAGCGGTGTTGAAGGTGGCCACCCACCAGGCGTCGTCGGGAACGAGGACGACGAAGTCGCCGTGCGCTGCGAACTCGAGCCCGGGTCGTGCCACACGGGTGCCACCCGTCACCCCGAGCCACAGCCCCTGCGCGTCACGGCCGAGCACGACGGCGTCGAACCCCCAGTGCTCGTCACCGTTGTACTTGCCGAACTGCAGTCGGATCGCTTCCCTCGCCACACGCTCAGCCTACCGGCGGCCCGCCGACGCCAGGACGCACACGAACGCGCCGCAGGGGCCGCAGGGGCCGACTCGCCAGCGAGTCGGCCCCTGCGACGAGGGATGAGAGCGTCAGTCGTTCAGGAGATCATGACGCACGATGACCTCGTCACGCCCCGGGCCGACGCCGATGACGGAGACGCGCGCGCCGATCTGCTTCTCGACGAACTCGATGTAGCGCTGCGCGTTCTCGGGCAGGTCCTCGAACGTGCGGCAACCGGTGATGTCGGCGTTCCAACCAGGCAGCATCTCGTAGATAGGCTTCGCGTGGTGGAAGTCGGTCTGGTTCTCCGGCATCTCCTCGACGCGCTCGCCGTCGATGTCGTACGCGACGCAGACGGGGATCTCGTCGAAGGAGTCGAGGTTGTCGAGCTTCGTGACGACGAAGTCGGTGACGCCGTTGACGCGCGTCGCATAACGCCCGATGACGGTGTCGAGCCAACCGATGCGGCGCGGGCGCCCCGTCGTCGTGCCGAACTCGCCGCCGATCTCGCGCAGGCGGTCACCGACCTCGTCATGCAGCTCCGTCGGGAACGGGCCCTCGCCGACGCGCGTCGTGAACGCCTTGAGGATGGCGATGACGCGGTCGATGCGCGTCGGCGAGGGCCCGTTCCCGACGGAGCTGCAT
>NZ_LSJT01000118.1:0-22217 GCF_001556795.1 Dermacoccus sp. CCH2-D9 | reverse complement strand
CGCCCGCGCCCCTCGGCCCCCCGCCGCCACGCCGCGGCCGGCCCGTCGGTGAATGGTTGACGGCGGCAGCGCTGCTGCTGCCCAACCTCGCGCTGTTGGCCGTGTTCACCTACCGACCACTGATCGACAACATCCGGTTGTCGTTCACCGACTGGACGCTGTCGGCGCCGACGCTCAACTACATCGGTCTGCAGAACTACTCGACGTGGCTGCACGACGCCAACGCGCACCAGGTGCTGCGCAACACCGCCATCTTCACCGTCGCGACGGTCGGGTTGTCGATGATGATCGGTCTCGGGCTCGCGCTGCTGCTCGATCGTCAGCTGCGCGGTCGCAACCTCGTGCGCTCGGCGATCTTCGCGCCGTTCGTCCTGTCCGGCACCGCTGTCGGCCTCGCGTTCCAGTTCGTCTTCGACCCGCACTTCGGTCTGCTCTCCGACCTCGCGCACCGCGTCGGGCTCAGCGTCCCGGACTTCTACCAGGATCCGAACTGGGCCCTCGTCATGGTGACGCTCACGTATGTGTGGAAGAACATCGGCTACACGTTCGTCATCTACCTCGCCGCGCTGCAGGGTCGCCGCACCGACCTCGACGAGGCCGCGGAGATCGACGGCGCGTCGTCATGGCGTCGCTTCACCAAGGTGCTGCTACCGCAGCTGCGCCCGACGACGTTCTTCCTGTCGATCACGGTGCTGCTCAACTCGGTCCAGGTCTTCGACATCATCCAGATCATGACGCGCGGTGGCCCCCAGGGCTACGGCACGTCGACGCTCGTCTACCAGGTGTACCAGGAGACGTTCGTCAACCAGCGCGCCGGCTACGGCGCCACGATCGCGACCATCATGTTCCTCATCCTGCTCGTCGTGACGGTCGTGCAGGTGCGGGTCATGGACAAGGAGCAGAAGGCATGAGCACCGCAGCCCCGCAGGAGAACGCCGCTGCGGCCACGCCGAAGCGGTCGGGTTCCTCCCCGTTCCGACGACGCCCCCGCGAGGAGGCGCACAGCAACGAGGTCCTCGACCACGGCGGGTTGCCGATGACGATCGCCGGTTACGCCGCGATGATGATCGCGTTCGCGATCGTCGCGATCCCGCTGTACTGGATCTTCATGACGTCGATCAAGCACCGCAGCGACATCTACACGACGCCCGCCGTCTGGTTCCCGCACTCGGTCACGGGTGAGGGTTACAAGACCGCGACGCAGTCGATCCCCTTCTGGGACTTCTTCCGCAACTCGGTCATCGTCACCGTCATCCTGTCGCTCGCCAAGATCGTCCTCGGTGTCATGAGCGCCTACGCCCTGAGCCTCATCCGCTTCCCCGGGCGCAACCTCGTGTTCATCGTCGTCATCGCGGCGCTCATGGTGCCGAACCAGATCACCGTGATCTCGAACTACGCCCTCGTCAGCCAGCTCGGCTGGCGCAACACCTACCAGGGCATCATCCTGCCGTTGGCGGGCGTCGCGTTCGGCACGTTCCTCATGCGCAACCAGTTCCTGTCGATCCCCAGCGAGATCATCGAGGCCGCGCGCATGGACGGGGCCGGGCCGATGAAGCTGCTGCGCAAGGTTGTCATGCCGATGTCGTGGCCGACCCTCATCGCGTTCTCCATCATCACCGTCGTCAACGAGTGGAACGAGTACCTGTGGCCGTTCCTCATGTCCGACGACCAGCGCACCGGCACCCTGCCGGTCGGCCTCACCCAGTTGCAGAACAACGAGGGCATCACGGACTGGGGCCCTGTCATGGCCGCCACGATGCTCGCCATGCTCCCCGTTCTCGCCCTGTTCCTCGTCCTGCAGCGCCACATGATCAAGGGCCTCACGGCCGGCGCCGTCAAGGGCTGACCCTCTCCCCCACGCTTCACCCAGACGAAGGAAGAAACTCATGTCCACACTCTCGCGCCGCAACCTCTTCGGCCTGACGGCTGGTGCCGTCGTCACCGCAGGCCTCAGCGCCTGCGCCGGCTCCGGCGGCTCCTCCAGCGGTGGTAACAACGGTGGCGGCGACTCGAACACGATCGAGTTCTGGAGCAACCACCCCGGCAAGTCGAAGGCGACCGAGCAGAAGCTCATCGCCGAGTTCGAGAAGGCCAACCCGAACCTCAAGGTCAAGCTCGTCGACGCCGGCAAGAGCTACCCCGACGTCGCGCAGAAGTTCAACGCGGCCCTGTCCGGCGGCAGCCTGCCCGACGTCGTCATCGTCTCCGACACGACGTGGTTCAACTTCGCCCTCAACGACCGTCTGGCCGACATGTCGGCCCTGACGTCCGAGAACAAGCTCTCGACGGACGACTACGTCAAGGGCCTGTACGACGACTACAAGTACGAGGACAAGCACTACGCCCTGCCGTACTCGCGCTCGACGGTCATCTTCTACTACAACAAGGACGCCTGGAAGAAGGCCGGTCTGCCGGACCGTGCGCCGACCTCGTGGGACGAGTTCGAGCAGTGGGCGCCCAAGCTGCAGTCGGCCATGGGCTCGGGCAAGAAGGCCATCGTCCTGGACGACGGCTCCGACTACCTCGACTGGACGTTCCAGTCCATCGCGTGGAGCTACGGCGGCGGCTACTCGAAGGACTGGACGCCCACCATGGCGTCCGAGGGCACCGTCAAGGCCGCCACGAAGATCCAGGAGTGGGCCAAGAAGGGCTGGATGCAGACGTCGAAGGACAGCCAGGCTGACTTCGCCTCGGGCATCGGCGCCTGCGCCATCGAGTCGACCGGTGGCCTCGCCGGCGTCATCAAGGACGCAAGCTTCAAGGTCGGCATCGGCTTCCTGCCCGCGCCGGGCGGCATCAAGACCGTGCCGACGGGTGGCGCCGGCCTCGCGGTGCCGAAGGGCATCTCCGCCGAGCGTCAGAAGAACGCCGTGAAGTTCATCGAGTTCATGACGAACAAGGACAACACGATCACCTTCTCCCAGGCGACCGGGTACATGCCGGTGCGCACCTCCGCCATGGACGACGCGAAGGAGAAGGCGTACCTCGAGAAGAACCCCGAATACGCCGTCGCCGTCAAGCAGCTGCCGAAGGCCCGCCCGCAGGACAACGTCCGCGTGTTCCTGCCCGGCGGTGGCATCGACATCGGTACCTCGCTCGACAAGATCATCGCCGGCTCGGACGTCAAGTCGACGCTCGAGGCGCTCGACAAGGCGCTGCAGGCGAAGTACGACTCCCAGATCAAGCCCAAGCTGAAGAAGTAATTCATGGCATCCGTCACCTTCGACGAGGCCACCCGCCTGCACAAGGGTGCGCCCCGTCCCTCCGTCAACAAGGTCACGCTCGACATCGCCGACGGGGAGTTCCTCGTCCTCGTCGGCCCGTCGGGCTGCGGCAAGTCGACGACGCTCCGCATGCTCGCCGGCCTCGAACCGGTCGACGAGGGCCGCATCCTCATCGACGGCCACGACCAGGCCGGCGTGCGTCCCCGTGATCGCGACGTCGCGATGGTCTTTCAGAGCTACGCGCTCTACCCGACCATGACGGCACGTCAGAACATGGCGTTCGCGCTCGAGAACGCAGGCACCTCGAAGGCGGACATCAACGCCCGCGTCGAGGAGGCGGCGAAGATCCTCGAGCTCGAGCCCCTGCTCGAGCGCAAGCCGGGCGCGATGTCGGGTGGCCAGCGTCAGCGTGTCGCCATGGGTCGCGCGATCGTGCGCCAGCCCAAGGTGTTCTGCATGGACGAGCCGCTGTCGAACCTCGACGCCAAGCTGCGCGTCTCGACGCGTGCGCAGATCGCGGCGCTGCAGCGACGCCTCGGCGTCACGACCGTCTACGTCACGCACGACCAGGTCGAGGCGATGACGATGGGTCACCGTGTCGCGGTGCTCAAGGACGGCATCTTGCAGCAGTGCGACACCCCGGAGGAGCTGTACGAACGGCCGCGCAACACGTTCGTCGCGGGCTTCATCGGTTCGCCGTCGATCAGCCTCATGGACGCCGCGCTCACCGGCGGTGACGCGACGTTCCACGGCATGCGGGTGCCGCTGTCGCGCGACATCAAGGCGACGTCGGATCGCGTGACGATCGGGGTGCGCCCCGAGGCGTTCGTCGTCGCGCAGCCCGGTGAGGCGGGTGCGCTCGAGCTCGAGGTCGAACTCGTCGAGACGCTCGGCTCGGAGGCGTTCGTCTACGGTCGCCCCGCGGGCGAGCCTGACGGCCCCCGCATCGGCACGCGCGTCGACAAGCGCGTGCGCCCGACGCAGGGTGACCGGTTTGCGGTGAAGCCCATGACCGACCACGTCCACGTCTTCGACACGGAGACCGGCGAGCGGCTGTGACACCCGGGCCGCTCCCCCGCCGTGGGTGATGCCGACATGACGAATGTGCCCGCCCCTTCCACACGGAAGGAGCGGGCACGTTCGTCGTGGCGGGTCAGGCCCGGTGGGCCCGGAGCCGTCAGCTCTCCAGCGACGCCTTGCGGCTCGTCAGCACCTCGTCGATGAGGCCGTACTCCTTGGCCATCTCGGCGGTGAGGATCTTGTCGCGGTCGATGTCGGCACGCACCTGCTCGATCGAGCGGCCGGAGTGCTTCGCGAGCGTCTCCTCGAGCCACTCACGCATGCGCATGATCTCGTTGGCCTGGATCTCGACGTCGGAGGCCTGGCCGCCCGAGCCCTCCATCGCCGGCTGGTGGATGAGCACGCGCGCGTTCGGCAGCGCGTACCGCTTGCCGGGCGCGCCGGCGCCCAGCAGGACGGCGGCGGCCGAGGCAGCCTGTCCCAGGACGAACGTGTGCACGTCCGGGCGGATGTACTGCATCGTGTCGTAGATCGCCGTCAGCGCGGTGAACGAGCCACCGGGGCTGTTGATGTACATGACGATGTCGCGGTCCGGATCCTGCGACTCGAGCACGATGAGCTGCGCGATGATGTCGTCGGCCGACGCGTCGTCGACCTGGACGCCGAGGAAGATGATGCGGTCCTCGAACAGCTTCGTGTACGGGTCGAGGCGCTTCGTGCCGTACGAGGTGCGCTCTTCGAACTGGGGCAGGATGTAGCGGCTCGTCGGCATCGGCGCGGTGACGCCGCCCATCGGGTGGCCCATGGAGCTGTGGGTGTTCATGAAGGTCTCCTTCGTGGGCGAGATCAGTGGTCGGACGACTCGGAGAATGCCGCAGCGTCCCCGGTCGCGTCCTTGGTAGCGTCCTGCGAACGCTCGAAGACGTGGTCGACGAAGCCGTACTCCTTGGCCTCGGCCGCGGTGAACCAGCGGTCGCGGTCGGAGTCGGCCGAGATCTTCTCGACCGGCTGGCCCGTGTGCTCGGCGATGAGCTCGGCCATCTGCTTCTTGATGTGCAGCAGCTGCTCGGCCTGCGTCTTCACGTCGGAGGCCGTGCCCTGGATGCCGCCGAGCGGCTGGTGCATCATGATGCGCGCGTGCGGCGTCGCGTAGCGCTTGCCCTTGGCGCCGGCGGACAGCAGGAACTGACCCATCGACGCGGCCAGACCCATCGCGACGGTGCACACGTCGTTCGGCACCCACTGCATCGTGTCGAAGATGGCCATGCCGGCCGTCACCGAACCACCGGGCGAGTTGATGTAGAGCCAGATGTCCTTCTCCGGGTCCTCTGCGGCGAGCAGCAGCAGCTGCGCGCAGATGGCGTTCGCATTGTCGTCGCGAACATCCGAACCGAGGAAGATGATGCGCTCCTTGAGGAGCCGGTTGTAGATCTGGTCGTCGAGGCCGGCGGCCATCTGCGGGCCTGCCATGACCACGTCCGAGGACTGGGCATTCGTCAAGGGATCACTCCGTTCCGAATCTGCCACCCCGAGCGGGTGACATCACGCTTGAACTCTTCACTGACCCTAACGCGCGGGCCCGAGCGTTTCGTCCCCGTCTCGGGGCTTGTTCGCCGTCAGCGCAAGGCTCGACGTTCGCCTGGGCCCGGACGCGACGAAGGGCCGCCCGATTGCTCGCGCGGCCCTCGTCTCAGACGTCAGTGACGACTCACTCGCCGTCGACAGCCTTCTTGGCCGTCTTCTTCGCAGCGGTCTTCTTGGCGGCGGTCTTCGTCGCCGTCTTCTTCGCAGCCGTCTTCTTGGCGGCTGCCTTCTTGGCCGGCTTCTCCGCGGCCTCAGCGGAGTCGGCGTCAGTGGCCTCGGCAGGGGCGGCGACCTTCTTCGTTGCCGTCTTCTTCGACGCGGCCTTCTTGGTCGTCGTCTTCTTCGCGGCAGCCTTCTTGGCGGGCTTGTCCGCAGCGTCGGCGTCGGCGTCCTCGGAGGCGACCGGAGTGGCGTTCTCACCGTCGGCGGCGTCGGCGGCCTGCGCCTCGTCCTCGTCATCGCCGGTGTCGACGGCGGCGTTCAGGTCGACGACGTTGCCCGCCGTGTCCTTGACCGTGGCGGACTCGAGAACGGTGGCGAGCGCCTTGCGGCGAGCGACCTCACCCATGATGGCGGGCACCTGGCCCTGCGCGTCGAGCGCCTGCGCGAACGTGTTCGGGTCCATGCCGTACTGCTGCGCCGACATGATGAGGTACTCGATCAGCTCGTCCTGGCCGACCTGGATCTCGTGCTTCTCGACGATCTCGTCGAGCAGGAGCTGCGTCGCGACCTGCTGACGCGTCGATTCGGTGACCTCGGCGCGGTGCTCGTCATCGTCGAGACGGTTCTCGCCCTCGAGGTGGTTCGTCACCTCTTCGGTGACGATGGACTCGGGCACCGGGATGTCGAGCTGCTCGAGGAGGACCTCGAGGACCTTGTCGCGGGCCTGGACGCCCTGCTCGAAGCGCTTGGTGCGCTCGACCTCGGCGCGCAGGTCGGCCTTGAGCTCGTCGATCGTGTCGAACGACGACGCCAGCTGGGCGAACTCGTCGTCGAGCTCGGGCAGCTCACGGACCTTGACCGACTCGACCTTGACGGTGCACTCGGCGTTCTCGCCCTCGTGCTCACCGCCGGCGAGCGGCGAGGTGAACGTCGCCTCCTCGCCGGCCTTGAGGCCCGTCAGCGCCTCGTCGAGACCGTCGAGCATCGTGCCCGAGCCGATCTCGTAGGAGACACCGGAGACCGCGTCGATCTCGTTGCCGTCGATCGTGGCCGACAGGTCGATCGTGACGAAGTCGCCCTTCTTGGCCTTGCGCTCGACCGACTCGAGCGTGCCGAAACGCTCGCGCAGCTCGGCGATGCGCTCGTCGATGTCGGCGTCGGAGACCTCGATCGGCTCGACCTCGACCTCGAGCGTGTCGAACGCCGGGAGCGTGATCTCGGGGCGGATGTCGACCTCGGCGGTGAAGCTCAGGCCCGCGCCGTCCTCGAGCGGGAACTCGGTGATGTCGACCTCGGGCTGGCCGAGGACCTTGACGTCGTTCTCGACAATCGCGTTCGTGTACAGCTCCGGAAGCGCCTCGTTGACGGCTTCCTGGATGACGGCCGCGCGGCCGAAACGCTGCTCGATGAGCTTCGCGGGAACCTTGCCCTTGCGGAAACCGGGGATCTGAACCTGCGAGCCGATGGTCGTGTAGGCCTTCTCGATGCTCGGCTTCAGTTCGTCGGCCGTGACGTCAACGGTGAGCTTGACCCGGGTCGGGGTTAGGTTTTCGACAGCGCTCTTCATCAGCGGTGCACTCCAGTCGATCGGTGATGGTGGGCGCGCCCGCACTGGCCGGCCGATCATCGGCCCTGCCTGCGGCGCGGCGCACTCCTCTTACTCGTCGTTCATGCTAACGGTCGGGGTGACAGGATTCGAACCTGCGGCCTTCCGCTCCCAAAGCGGACGCGCTACCAAGCTGCGCCACACCCCGTCAGCCCCGCTCACCAGAGGCGAGGCGGGCCGCTCCGCGCGCGCCGTCCTGCTGCGATCGCGCCGGGGCGCGCTCTCGCAAGACGAACGGCGGCCCCCGCGGGAGCCGCCGTCGCGGTGCTGGAGCGGGCGACGAGAATCGAACTCGCGTGATCAGTTTGGAAGACTGAGGCTCTACCATTGAGCTACGCCCGCACGTTTCTCGGACACATTACCCGAACACGCCGTGACGCCCCAATCCGCGGGGGCTGACCTAGCCCGCCGCCGTCGCCCCCGTGCTCGCGCGAAGCGCCGCCGACGGTCGTCTTGGCCACCGAGACGTTCGCCAACGAACGATGCCGGCGGTCTCGACGCCGCCCCCGCGCATGTGCTTCGGTGAAGATGAGTCCGGTTCGCCGGAGCACTTCCATTCGCAGGAGGCACATCATGGGCATTTTCGACAGCGCCAAGGACAAGGCCAGCGAGTTCGCCCAGGACAACCCCGACAAGCTCGACCAGGGCGTCGAGAAGGCCGGCGACTTCGCCGACGACAAGACGGGCGGCCAGCACGCCGACCAGATCGACAAGGGCCAGGACTTCGCGAACGAGAAACTCGACGGCGCCTTCGGCGGCGAGTGAGCTGCCTCCGTTGAACGCTGACGGCGCCGCTCCCCGGTGGGGGGCGGCGCCGTTCGTCGTTCAAGCAGGATAGGTCGATCGGGCAGATGCACTCGCTCAGAAGGGCGCGCTCACTCAGACGGACGCGGTTCCGCGCGCGTGGCGCGATTCGGACGACTCAGGCACGGGCCGCCAGATGACGACAACGGAGCGATCGTCCTGCCCCCCGGTGCGCGCCGAGGCCTCGCAGATGCGCTGGGCCGCCCCCTCCGGGCCGGCGCTGATGGCCCGTTGCGCGAGGCCGAGCATCTGCTGCGTCCCGGCCGCGAGGTCGCCGTCAGGGCCCTCGACGACGCCGTCGGTGTAGAGGAGCAGGACATCGCCGGGCTCGAGCACCCCGCCGGCGCGCGCGTAGTCCTGCGGCCCCTGGTCGAACAACCCGAGCAGCAGACCGGCCGCGCCGGTGATCATCTCCCAGCGGCGCGTGCCCGCGTGATAATGCGCGGCGCTCGGGTGACCGGCCGTACCGACGCAGTACTGGCCGTCCTCGACGTTGATCGAGACGTGGATGGCGGAGGCGAACCCGTCGCGCCAGCCCTGGCGGATGAGGTAGCGGTTCGCGCCGGGAAGAAAATCCTCCGGGCGCGTCTCCCCCAGCAACCCTGCGAGGGCGCCGGAGAGCAGCAGCGCACGCATCCCGGCAGACGGGCCGTGCCCGGAGACGTCGGTGAGGGCGAGGTGCAGGTGGTCGTCGCGTCGGGCGGCGACGACGAAGTCACCGCTGAATGCATCCCCGCGTGAGGGCATGACACAGTGCTCGACGCGCATCCCGTCCGGCATCTCGGGTGGCAGGGCCTGGGTGTCGAGCCGCTGCCGCAGATCCTTGAGCATGCTCGAGCCGACCGAGAGCGGCACACCCATCGTGAAGCGCTGACGGTTCGCGAACGCGACGATGCCGACGATGAGGGCGAGAGCCACCGCGACGGACCACTGCGTCGGCGCGTCGGACCAGGTGATCGCGGCCGTCGTCACATAGCCCGTCAGGACGATGGCGATGGCGAGCGCCAGGCGACGCCCCGACAACAGGAACGCTGCGGCGACGATGAGCGGGATGAAGACCGCATGCGACATCGTCGGCGTGAGCGCGATGGCGGCGGCACAGACGATCGCGGTGAGCAGCGCGAACGCGACGACGACGCTGTGCGGCTTGGAGATCGGAGTGGCCACGGCACGCTGCACCGACTGACGCAGGCGCGTCTGTTCGCGTTGAGCCTCCAGAACCACGCGCGCCAGCCTATAGGGGTTGCCTCACGCGCACCAGGGGTGGTGGAGCATGCACCTGCGTGGGTGACAGGCTCCACCGACCCGGGCCGACGGCCCGTCACGCGGCGAGAAGATCGCGCCGCGCGGGCCGTTCGAAGGCCTCAGCCCTCGGAGGGCAGCGTGCCGTCCCGTTCGTACTTCTCGACCATCGCGAGGCGGCGCGCGTGACGCTCGACGCCCGCGTACGGCGTCTCGATGAAGGTGCGGGCGATCTGCTTGGCCTCGTCGATCGAGACGAAGCGACCACCGATCGACAGGATCTGCGCACCGTTGTGCTCGCGTGCGAGAGAGGCGAACTCGGGCGTCAGGCACAGCGCGGCACGGATGCCCTTGACCTTGTTCGCCGCCATCTGCTCGCCGTTGCCGGACCCGCCGAGAACGATGCCGAGCGAGCCCTCGTCGTCACGCACGCCCTCGGCGGCACGCAGGACGTAGACCGGGTAGTCGTCCTCGGCGTCGTACTCGCTCGGGCCGTGGTTGATGACCTCGTGACCCTGCTCGGTCAGGTAGGTCAGCAGGGCCTGCTGGGTCTCGAAAGCTGCGTGGTCGCCACCGATGTGAATGCGCATGTGTGCTCGTCCTTGTCGCGAAGATATGGCCTGAGGGGCAGTGGTGGTGCGGAGGGTCAGCTGAAGTCGGGGCCGACGTCGCGGCTGCGCTTGAGTTCGTAGAAACCGGGCGTGCCCGCGACGAGGAGGCAGCCGTCCCACAGGCGCCCGGCGTCCTCACCCTTGGGCGCCGGCGTCACGACCGGGCCGAAGAACGCGGTGCCGCCGAACGCGACGACGGGGGTGCCGACGTCCGTGCCGACGAGGTCGGTCGCGCGCTTGTGCGCGGCCCGCAGGGCGACGTCGACATCGTCGCCGGGCACGTTGGTCGCCGCGTCGACGAGCTCCGGCTCGAGACCGCACTCGGCGAGCGACTCCACGAGCACGCGCCGCACGCTCTCGGCGTCACGCGGGTCGGCGCCGCCGGGGTGGAAGCGGGTGCCGATCGCGTCGTAGAGCGGCTTGACGACGTCGTCGCCGTGCGCCTGTTGCGCCGCGATGACCAGGCGTGCGGGCGCCCACGCCTGTTCGAGGAAGGCCCGGTAATCATCGGGCAGGTCGCGGCCCTCGTTGAGGACGGCGAGGCTCATGACGCGCCAGGTGACGCGCACGTCACGCACCTTCTCGACCTCCATGAGCCAGCGGGACGTCATCCACGCCCACGGGCACATCGGGTCGAAGAACATCTCGACGGTAGGGGCTGCGGACTCGGGCTGATTTTCGCTCACCGTCCCATCCTGCCACCTCGAGCGCTCGTGCAAGGATGGGCAGCACCGCCCGAACGGCTGTGGCGCACACCACTTCGCGCACCGCCGTTCCTCAACCCTGCTGGAAGGACACCACTGACGTGAACGGGGCCAACCTCACCCGCGACGACGCGCAGACCCGCGGCGAGAACATCACCGTCGACTCCTACGCCGTCACCCTCGACCTCACCACCGGCCCGACGACGTTCGCGACGTCGAGCGTCGTGCGCTTCAGCGCGCAGCCCGGCAGCGAGACATGGCTCGATTTCCTGGGCGAGTCCGTCAGCCGCGTCGTCGTCAACGGCGAGGAGCGTGACGTCGACTGGAACGGGGCGCGCATCCGCCTCACCGATCTCGCCGCCGAGAACGAGGTGCGCGTCGACGCCGTCGGCGTCTACATGAACACCGGTGAGGGCCTGCACCGCTTCGTCGACCCCGCCGACGACGAGGTCTACCTCTACTCGCAGTTCGAGGTGCCGGACGCGCGACGCATGTACCCCGTCTTCGAACAGCCCGACCTCAAGGCGACGTTCCAGTTCACCGTCACGGCGCCCGCGCGCTGGCAGGTGCTGTCGAACGAGACGACGCCGGAGCCGAAGCCCGCGACGCAGACCTACACGGGTCCGAACGGGGTGAGCGAGCCGGCCGCGACGTGGGAGTTCGCCCCCACCGCCCGCATCTCCTGCTACGTCACCGCGCTCGTCGCGGGCCCCTACGAGGCGTACCGCGACAGCGTCGAGACGCGCGCCGGCACCATCCCTCTCGGCGTGTTCTGCCGCAAGTCGCTCGCTCCGCACATGGACGCCGACGAGATCTTCGACATCACCAAGCGTGGCTTCGCGTTCTTCGAGAACGAGTTCGACCAGCCCTACCCGTTCACCAAGTACGACCAGATCTTCACGCCGGAATACAACGCGGGCGCGATGGAGAACGTCGGCTGCGTGACGTTCTCCGAGATCTACGTCTTCCGCGCCAAGGTCTCGGAGGCCGTCGTCGAGCGCCGTGCGCTGACGGTGCTGCACGAGCTCGCGCACATGTGGTTCGGCGACCTCGTCACGATGAAGTGGTGGAACGACCTGTGGCTCAACGAGTCGTTCGCCGAGTGGGCCTCGACGACGGCGCAGGCCGAGGCGACTCGTTGGGAATCGGCGTGGACGACGTTCGGCACGTCCGAGAAGGCGTGGGCCTACCGTCAGGACCAGCTGAGCTCGACGCACCCCATCGTCGCCCCGATCCGCGACCTCGCCGACGTGGAGGTCAACTTCGACGGCATCACGTACGCCAAGGGCGCTTCGGTGCTCAAGCAGCTCGTCGCCTACGTCGGGCGTGAGCCGTTCACCGCCGGTCTGCGCGCTTACTTCGCGCGCTATGCGTGGCAGAACACGACGCTGCCGCAGCTGCTCGCCGAGCTCGAGACGACGAGCGGACGCGACCTCACGCAGTGGTCGAAGCTGTGGCTCGAGACCGCCGGCGTCAACACGCTGCGCCCGATCGTCGAGACCGACGACGACGGCCGCATGACGAGCGTCGTCATCGAGCAGAGCGCCGCCGACGACTACCCCACGCTGCGTCCGCACCGCCTCGCCGTCGGCTGCTACATGCTGCGTGACGGCGCCCTGACGCGCACCGCGCGCGTCGAGCTCGACGTCGACGGTGAGCGCACCGAGGTGAGCGAGCTCGTCGGCACGCCGCAACCCGACCTGCTGCTCGTCAACGACGACGACCTCGCCTACGCGAAGATCCGTCTCGATGCGCGCAGCCTCGCCACGGCCATCGCCCACCCGCGCGCGTTCACGGATTCGCTGCCGCGCGCCCTCGTGCTCGGCGCCGCCTGGGACATGACGCGCGATGCGGAGATGTCGGCGCGCGACTTCATCGACATGGCCCTCGCGACGCTGCCGGGCGAGAGTGACTCGACCCTGCTGCGCACCCTGCTCGGGCAGCTGACGACCGCCGCGCGCACGTACACGGCACCGGAGCACCGCGACGACGTCGTCGCCCTCGTGGCCCGCACTCTGCGCGGTCTGCTGCTGTCGGCCGAGCCCGGCTCCGATGCGCAGCTCCAGCTCGCGCAGGCGTTCACGTCGTTCGCCGCGAGCGCCGACGACCTCGCGTTCGTCCGCGGCCTGTTCGAGGGCTCGTCCGTGCTCGACGGTCTCGCCCTCGACACCGAGATGCGCTGGACGCTGCTCACGAGCCTTGTCGCCGGTGGCGTGCTCGGCGAGCCCGAGATCGCGGCCGAACTCGAGCGGGACAACACCGCGACCGGCGCTGAGCGCGCCGCGCGTGCCCGGGCGGCGATCCCGACGGCCGAGGCGAAGGCCGCGGCGTGGGCGTCCGTCGTCGACTCCGACGCGCTCGCGAACCAGACGATCGCCGAGACCGCCGCGGGCTTCGGGCACGTGCACGACGAGGCACTGCTCGAGCCGTACATCGAGCGCTACTTCGAGATGGCCGAGGGCTACTGGGCCTCGCGCACGCACCACATCGCGGAGCTGACGATCGGGTCGTTCTTCCCGTTCACGCTCGCCGGGCCGCAGCTGCTCGCGCAGGCCAACACCTGGCTCGACGCCCACCGTGACGCCCCGGCCGGTCTCGTGCGCACCGTTGCCGAGAACCGCGACACCGTGGCGCGCGCCGTCGAGGCTCAGCGCTTCGACGCACAGGCGGCGCGACAGCACGGCTGAGCCCGCCGCGACGGGCGGTGATGCGCGCGAGCCGTGAGTGCTCGTGCTTCCCGCGTCGTGATGCACGTGATGCGGCCCGGGACGGTTTCGATCGTCCCGGGCCGCATCGTGTGTGCCGTCGCGACGCAGCTGCGCCGGCGGCAGTGATCGCGCAGAGCCCGGGGAGCCTGGGCTCTGCGAGACTCTCGCTTCACGTGGGGCGGCAGCGAATCGGCCCACGTCGGTCGTTCGAGACGAGCTGGGCGCGGGTGATTGGATGACGGCATGTCATCGATTCCCCTGAGCCTCGTCCCACTGCGCACGTCGACGATGGGCGATCTGTGGCACCACGTCGGTGGCACTCCGGTGCAGGTGGTCATCATCGTCGTCGCGGCCGTCGCGGTGCGTTGGCTCGCCCACCGCGCGATCTCGCGGGCCGTCGAGGCGATGATCGCCCGCCCCCGCTCGACGCGTTCTGGGCAGGACGAGACACGTGGGGCCACTGACGAGGCCGGTCAGCAGACGGGCGCCGCCACCCCTTCCGCCCAGGCGCCAGAAGGCGCGGGCGACGCTGCGGGAGAGCCGGAAGGCGCTGCGGGAGGGGCGGAAGGCGCTGCGGGGAGCACCGCCGTCAGCGCCGGCGACCTGCTCGCTCCGACCCGCGCCCGGTTGCGTGCCGCCGCAGGTCTCGACGACGAGCGTCGCCGTCAGCGCGCCGCGACGATGGGGTCATTGCTGCGCTCGATCACGACGGTGGCGGTCGTCGTCGTCGCGACGCTGACGATCGCCGCGCAGTGCGGCATCCAGCTCGGCCCGATCATGGCGAGCGCCGGAGTCGCGGGCGTCGCGCTCGGCTTCGGCGCGCAGTCGCTCGTCAAGGACTACCTGTCGGGCATCTTCATGATCTTCGAGGATCAGTACGGCGTCGGTGACGTCATCGACACCGGCGAGGCGATCGGAACCGTCGAGGAGGTGACGCTGCGCATCACGCGGCTGCGCGACGCGAACGGTGTCGTCTGGTACGTCCGAAACGGTGAGATCGTGCGCGTCGCCAACCGTTCGCAGGGGTGGTCGACGTCGCTCGTCGACATCCCGGTCGCCTACGACTCGGACATCCACACCGTCACCCATGTGCTCGAGGGCGTCGTCGACGCGCTCGAGGCCGACCCCGAGTGGAGCGAGAAGCTGATCGAGCGCCCGAACGTCGCGGGTGTCGAATCGGTGGCGGGCGGCACGATGACGTTCCGCATCATCGCGAAGACGGCGCCGAACGAGAACTTCGGCGTGAGCCGCGAACTGCGCCGACGCAGCGTCATCGCGCTCGAGGACGCAGGCGTCAAGGGCCCGCCGGCCCAGCCGTTCGCCGCCGTCAACACCGCCCTGCCGAGGTGAGGCCGACCGCGGCACCAATGAAGGGACCTCCGGCCACGCGACGGCCGTGGCGCGCGGGTGAAAGACTGGACGCATGAGTGAGCCGACGCTGTACGACCGCATGGGCGGCCACGCCACGTTTCACCGTCTCGTCGAGGTGTTCTACGACGGCGTGGCGCAGGACGCGACGCTGCGAGCGATGTACCCCGAGGCCGATCTCGAGCCCGCGAAGCGCCGTTTCGAGATGTTCCTCGAACAGTACTGGGGCGGCCCGACGACGTACTCGGCCGAGCGCGGCCACCCGCGCCTTCGGATGCGACACATGCCGTTCGCCGTCACCCCCGAGCAGCGCGACCGCTGGCTGACGCACATCATGGCGGCGTGCGACGACGTCGCCCTGGAACCGGAGCTCGACCGCCTGCTGCGCGACTACCTCGTGCGCGCGGCCTACAGCCTCGTCAACACCCCCGGGCCGGAGCCGGAGCACCCGGTTCGCTGACGCGCCGCCGTCACCGAGTCGAACGGCTCGGGCAGCGATGGGCCTGTCGAGCCCCTCTCGGCCGCGGGTGATGCGGACGGTTTCGTCCCAGCGCCCGTGGTTGGCAGACTGGGGCGGTGAGTGAACAGACTTCGTGGATCAAGCAGACCTCAGCGACGCACGTCGGCCTCGGCGGCCAGGAATGGTGGCGTACGTCCGCCGTCTACCAGGTGTATCCGCGCTCGTGGGCCGATTCGAACGGTGACGGTGTCGGCGACCTGCCCGGCATCACCGCCAAGCTGCCCTACCTGCGCGACCTCGGCGTCGACGCGCTGTGGATCTCGCCGTTCTACACCTCCCCGATGGCCGACGCGGGCTACGACGTCGCCGACTACCGCGACATCGACCCGCTGTTCGGCACCCTCGCCGACGCCGACAAGCTGATCGCCCGCGCGCACGAGCTCGACCTGCGCGTCATCGTCGACCTCGTGCCGAACCACTCCTCCGACGAGCACGAGTGGTTCAAGGCGGCCCTCGCGGCCGGCCCTGGTTCGCCGGAGCGCGAGCGCTACCTGTTCCGCGACGGCAAGGGCGAGAACGGTGAACTGCCGCCGAACGACTGGCAGGCGATCTTCGGCGGCAACGCGTGGACGCGCGTCAGCGACGCCGACGGCAACCCCGAGCAGTGGTACCTGCACCTGTTCGACCCCAAGCAGCCGGACTTCAACTGGAACAACCCCGAGGTCCGCGACGAGTTCGTCTCGATCCTGACGTTCTGGCTCGACCGCGGTGTCGACGGCTTCCGCGTCGACGTCGCGCACAGCCTGATCAAGGCCGACGGGCTGCCCGATCACGCGGCGCACGCGCAGATGGCCGGCACCGGCGATGCGAGCCACGACAACGGCGGCCCGATGTGGGATCAGGAGGGCGTGCACGAGATCTACCGCGCGTGGCGCGAGTTGCTCGACTCCTACAACCCGCGCGACACCGAGGGTTACGACTCCGCCGCCGACCGCGCGATGTGCGCCGAGGCGTGGGTCAGCCCGCCCGAGCGCCTCGCCCGCTACGTGCGCCCGGACGAGTTCCACCAGGCGTTCAACTTCGCCTTCCTCGAGACACCGTGGCGTGCCGCCGACCTGCACGAGAGCATCACGTCGTCGTACCGCTCGAACGACTCCGTCGGCGCACCGACGACGTGGGTCCTGAGCAACCACGACGTCGTGCGTCACGCCACTCGTCTTGCGCTGCCCGTCGGGCAGCCGCGCCCCAACGGCATCCGCGCCGAGGACCCGCAGCCCGACGCGGCACTCGGCCTGCGTCGCGCCCTCGCGGCGACGGCACTCGAGCTGGCACTGCCCGGCGGCGCCTACCTGTACCAGGGTGAGGAACTCGGCCTGCCCGACCACACGACGATGCCCGACGAGGCGCGTCAGGACCCGACGTGGGAGCGCTCCGAGCACACCGAGGCCGGCCGTGACGGCTGCCGCGTGCCGATGCCGTGGGTCAAGGACGCGCCGTCGTTCGGGTTCGGCCCGTCGGAGGCGACGTGGCTGCCGCAGCCCGAGGTCTACGGTGACCTCGCCGTCGACCAGCAGGACGGCGTGGCCGGTTCGACGCTCGAGTTCTACCGCCGCATGCTGCGCGAGCGTCACGCCCGCGAACTGGGCTCCGGCTCTCTCACGTGGGTCGAGGGTGCCGGCGACGACGTCCTGGCGTTCGTCAACAGCCGTGACGGCCACGAGGACCTGTGGGTCGTCACGAACTTCGGTGAGCCGGTCGCCCTGCCCGACGACGCGTTCGTCGTCCTGAGCAGCGGTGAGGCCGACAGCCTCACCGTCGAACGCGACGTGACGGTCTGGTTCACGCGAGCCTGATCGAGGCCCACCCGGTCGCAGCGCGACGCGATGATGGCGGGTAACTCACGCGTAGGCGCGTCACGAGGCGCCTACCTGTGAGTTACCCGCCATCGTGCGTCGACGGTAGCCGGAGCTGTCGTGGGTGCGTCCTGGCATGACGCGTGCTTGGCGCACGGTCACTCCCCCGGGTAGACCACCCCGAGCTGACGGCGGATCTCGTCCATGAGACCCATGACGCGCAACGTCTCGGCGTGTGGCATGAGGGGCGACTCGCGGCGGCCGTCGCTGATGCAGCGGGCCACCTCGACGGCCTCGAAGTGCAGCGCGTGCAGGTCGTCGGCACCGTCGAAGGTGTCGAGCACCTCGCCGTCGTTGCTGACGAGTCGCACCTGCGTCGGGAAGTAGAACCACCCGTCGAGTTCGAGGCGCCCTTCGGTGCCGGCGACTACGGCGGTGTTGGGCGTCTGCGTCGCCATCGTCGTGCCGAGACCGGCGATGGAACCACCGCCGCGCAGGGTGATCGTCTCGCATTCGTCGACGCCCTGCGGCGTGAGGATGCCGGTGGCGACGACGTCGTCGACCTGCGGCATGAGCATCGCCGCGAAGCTGAGCGGGTAGATACCGAGGTCGAGGAGCGCACCGCCGGCGAGGGCGGGATCGGACAGGCGCTGGGGCCCCTCCGGGTAGAGCGCCTGACCGTGGTCAGCGGCGATCCAGCGCACGTCACCGATGAGGCCGGCGTCAATGGCCTGACGGATCACGTCGTAGTGCGGCAGGAAGCGCGACCACATGGCTTCCATGACGAACACGCCGGCGCGCTCCGCCGCCTCGAGCACCTCCCGAGCCTCGGCGGCGTTGCGCGTGAATGCCTTCTCGACGAGGACGTGCTTGCCCGCCTCGATGGCGAGCAGTGCGTGGTCGCGGTGCGCGCTGTGTGGCGAGGCGACGTACACGACGTCGACGTCGACGTCGTCGTCAGCAACGAGTTCGCCGTAGGATCCGTAGGCCGTTGCTCCGGAGGCGAATTCGTCGACGAACTCTTGCGCCCGCTGAACATTTCGAGAACCGACGGCTACGATGCGTTGCGACGTCCGCGCCGTGAGCGCTTGCGCGAACGTGCGGGCGATGCCGCCGGGCGCGATGATGCCCCAGCGCAGGCTCGGTGCGTCCATGGGGTCGAGGGTGCGTGGCTGCGGTAGTGAACGGTGCGTCATGGTCACGACGATAACCGCGCAGGCACCCTTCGTTCGGCTCGGCGGGCTCGCGTGCACGGCGTCGGATGCCCGACCGCTCAGGTGCGGAGGATTTCGACGGTGACGCATCGCACCCGAACGCGCGCCGCCAGGTGCGCACCCCGCGTCAGCAACGTCGCGCACCCCAGCCGATCGGCACGCTCGCGGTCCGAGCGACGAGCGACATCCCCCGCCCGCGCGGCCCACCCTTGAGGTGCGCAAACCCGCGTCAACGACGCCGCGCGCCCCGAGCCATCAGCGCACGAGAACGTGCCCGACGTCTGTCGAGACGCGATGCCAGCGGGCCGTGCCGTACACCGTCGCGACATCGCCGACGGCGAATCCGAGCGCGTACAGCCCGAGCGCGGCCCCGGTGGGCAACCCGTCGGCGCCGCCGAGATCACCCTCGATCGGGCGGTTCCAGACGCGTTCACGGAGCTGTTCGACGGCTGCGGCACCGGCGCCCTCGGGGGTTCCGGTGGCGACCTCCTCGATGCCGACGCGCGCGACGTGCACGAGACCGTCGACGGGCAGGCGCGCCAGCGGCGACCATCCGCTGCGCGGGGGCGTGACAGCAGCCCAGGACGTGCGCACCGTCATCGGCGGGATCTCGAGCGTGAAGGCGCCATCGGATTCGTCGACGACCTGGGGGCTTGCACCGGGCGCGGCGTTCGCGACCGCACCACGCGGCGAACCGCTGCGAGCCAGACGATCGGCGACCGCCGCCAATGGGACGACGACGTCGACCGGCTCGTCGACGGCGCGCGCGAGCGGCAGCACCCGCAACCCTATGACGGTGCCCTCCCCCATGAGTCCGCGGCCCTTGCGCACGCCGACCCACGCGGCGAGCGTCGCTCCACTCGCCTGGAGGCGGATCGCGCCGTCGGCGTCGAGCGTGCGCGCGCGGGCGACGTACGTCGTCAGGTCTGCGGCGACCTGGACGTCCGCGAGCTCCAACCCGTCGCTCACGCCGAGGCCTCGCGGCGCTTCTCGGCAGCGCGGTGGCGGAACGGCACGGGCGGGCCGACGAAGCGTCGCAGCTGTGTCTTGTCGTGCTCCTCGAGCCGGCGCGGCCGCTCGGTTTGGAAGTCGTAACCGACGAGCGTCGTCTCCGCGAGCGCGTACGTCGTCGAACCGTGCCCCCCGTCGCGCACCTCGTACCCGACGTCGTACGCCGCGCCGCCGAGGTGCGTGATCCACATGGCGACCTCGATCGGCTCGATGCGGAACAGCAACGGCGCCCGGTACTCGATCTCGTGACGCGCGACGATGATGCCTTCGCCGACGACGGAACGCTCACGACCGAACCACTGCGCGAACGCGAGGATGCGGGCGTCCTCGAGCAGACGCAGGAACTGGACGTTGTTGACGTGGCCGTAGGCGTCCATGTCCGACCACCGCAGCGGAACGGGCACGACGGAGGCATAGTCGGGCGCGTAGGTCATGGCGGTCATTATCCCCCGCGCCCAGGCCCGATCACCAACCGACGGCGGTGTCATGTCACGCGGTTGCGCGCGGGCGGCGCCGTTCATGGGTAGCCTCGCCTCGTGACTTCCCTCGTTTCGATCGAACCGTCCGACGACCCGGTCGGCGACCTGCTGAACATCCTCGACGTCCGCCCGGTGGGCAGTGCAACGATCTCCGCGTCCTTCGACGAGGACGGTGAGCGCCGCGTCGACCTCGGTCAGAGCGCCGCGGACCTGTTCGTCGGCGAATCGCAGCCGCAGCCGCACGGGCGCATCTTCGGCGGGCAGGTTCTCGCGCAGTGCATCGTCGCGGCCGGCCGCACCGTCGGTGAGATCAAGCCCGGGGTGCCGCGCCACATCCACTCCCTGCACGGGTACTTCCTGCGCCCGGGGGACGCTGCGCAGCCGGTGCGTTTCGCCGTCGAGCGACTACGTGACGGTGGGTCGTTCTCCGCTCGGCGCGTTCACGCGATCCAGAACGGCGCGCCGATCCTCAGCGTCATCATGAGCTTCCAGGAGGACGCCGGCGGCATCGACCACCAGGTGACGATGCCGGACGTGCCGGCCCCCGAGTCGCTGCCCACGACCGCGGACATCGTCGGCGACATCGATCACCCGATGGCGCAGCACTGGGCGCGCGGACGCGCTGTCGACGTTCGACACGTCGAGGGCGGGCTCTATCTCGCGCCGGCGGACGAACGTCAGCCGTTCCAGAACCTGTGGATGCGCACACTGCGTGAGGTGCCGAACGACCCGCTGCTCAGCGCTGCGATCCTCGCGTACGCCTCCGACTACTCGATGCTCGAGGCGGCGATGCGCGCCAACGGCATCGCCTGGTCGTCACCCGGCTACCGCGCTGCGAGCCTCGATCACGCGATGTGGTTCCACCGACCCGTGGATCTGACGCAGTGGATCCTGTTCGCGCAGGAATCACCCTCGACGTCGGGTGGGCGCGGCCTCGGCGTGGGGCGCATGTTCACCGAGGACGGCACCCTCGTCGCCACCGTCGCGCAGGAGGGCATGATGCGCCTCAAGGACGCCCCCCGCCCCTGACCTCGCGTACCGCCATCCCCTGCACGACTGCGATTCCCGTCCCCATCTGCGATGTTCGTGCCCATCCGCGATTCTTGGTCACATCCGTCGGGCTGCGACGCATGGGCGCTACGTTGAGGGGCATGACTGATTTCGACGCTGACATCACGCTGACCGGGTCCTTGGTGCGGTTGGAGCCCTTGACGCTCGAGCATCATGACGGCCTCGTGGACGCCGTCAACGACGGCGAGATGTGGACGCGCTGGTACACGAGCGTTCCGCGCGCTGACGGTGTTCGCGCGATGATCGAGCAGCGCCTCGCATGGCGCGAGTCGGGGTTCATGGTGCCGTTCGTCGCGGTGCGGCTGGCGGACGAGCAGGTGTTGGGGTGCACGACGTTCTACGACATCGTCGACGCGGTGCCGCGCGTGTCGATCGGCTACACGTGGAATCGCGCGTCCACGCACGGTACGGGCACGAACGCGGAGAGCAAGTTGTTGCTCATGACGTACGCCTTCGAGACGGTCGGGGTCGAGTGTGTGCGGTACGAGACGAGCTGGATGAACCAGCAGTCACAGGCCGCGATCGAGCGTCTCGGTGCCAGGCGTGACGGCGTGTTGCGCGCCGATCGTCGCGAGGGCAACGGCGCATTGGGCGACAAGGTTGTCTATTCGATCCTTGCGCACGAGTGGCCGGCCTCGAAGGCTTCTCTCGAGGCGCGCCTCGCGAAACGGCGCTGACCCGTCAGCCCGACGGTCCGGATCCCCAGACCGCGGCACCGACTGCGCCGGCGATGCCGGCCGGCTCTGACGGCGCGGCGGCACCACGAGCACGCGTCATGACGCAGCCCTTCCCCGAGCCCAATCCGTCCCCCACCTCACGACGCAGGGACAGCGGACAGTGACCCGGCGCACCATGGACTCTGGATGACAGCAACGCCCCTCACGAACACCGAGCGTGCGAGGTGTGAGTGAGAGGCGTTGCTGTCATCCAGCCCGGAGGCCTGTCGCACCGAGGTGGCGCGGCGATCCTGGGCGAGCCCGCGAGCTCAGGATCCGCGCCGCCCGGAAGACGGGTCGAGGGAGTATCAGTCGCGTGTCCTTACCGCGACTTCGTCAGCGCTTGCTGCGGCAGGATCCTCGCTTCGCTGCGGTCCTAC
>NZ_LSJT01000117.1:0-1507 GCF_001556795.1 Dermacoccus sp. CCH2-D9 | reverse complement strand
CGGTGGATGTCAACCTGTGGTGAGTCACTCAGGGCCGGGATGGTTGATTCCGGCCCACGCTTTCGGGGCGGGCACTGGCGCGCGGTGGCCGCGGAAACGTTCGGGGTGACGCGCCTGGTAGTAGGCGAGGCTGACTTGGCGGCGAGCGTGCAGCATCTTCCACGACCCGTCGTGCACCTGCGCGGGCGTGTACAGCGCGATCCCACTGTGGTGGTGGGCATGGTTGTACCAGTGCACGTGCTGCGCGACGTACGTGCTCGCCTCCACCAGCGACGCGAACACGCCCGGATACGACGCCCGATTCTTCAGGGTGCGGAACTCGGACTCGATGTACGGGTTGTCGTTCGACACCCGCGGACGCGAGTGCGACACCTCGATGCCATGTGCCGTGAGGAACTCGTTCAGCAGGTTCGAACGCATCACCGCGCCGTTGTCGGCGTGCACGACCTGCGGCACGCACCCACCCTCCGCCGCGATCGCGGCCATGAACAACGCCATCGCATCAGCAGTGCTCTCACGCTGGTGCACACTCGCGACGATCACCTTGCGGCTGAAGATGTCGATGATCGCGTACGCCTTGAACGCCACACCCCGAAACGCGGTGGGCAGGTCGGTGATGTCCCACGCCCACACCTGGTTCGCGCCAGTCGCCAACACCTGCGGTTTCACCCGCGCCACCGCCCGCTCACCCGCCGCGCCCGACTGCTCGACTGTGGCCTGCTCGACTGTGGCCTGCTCGCGGCGCACGCGCGCGGCGATACGCCACCACGAACGCAGACTCGCTTCCATGAAGCCCTCGTCCCACGCCTTCGCGAACGCGCCCGCGACACCCAAACCGCCCGTGCGCCCCGCACTGATGAAACCCGCGACCCGCGCGCACACCGACGCGCTCAACCTCGCTGGCTGCTCCCGCTCACGCTGCGGCACAGGCGATACCGCCGCAGCAACGTCACGGCCATGGTGGTGGCGGGCGTGCCACGTGCCACGCGAGACACCAGCGACCTGCAGCGCACGGCGCTGACTGAACCCCGCCAGCGCGCTCAGGTCTCGGATGAGGTCGTTCTCGGCTGCGATGAACGCTCGGGTGGCGTCGTCGGGGGCGTATCGGGCTCGTGCGCGTGCCAGTGTTGCAAGAGCCCGATAGCTTTTCCCAGCGACTCGTTCGCCTGACGTAGCCCGTCAGCCTCGGTCCGTAGCCGCGCGACTTCCGTGGCGTGGCGGCGTTCTTGCGCGGCGAGTTGTTCTTCCAGCCGGCGCATCTGATCAGAGCGAATATGGTCCATCGAGCCACCCTGACGCGGCGTGAGGCCACGGTCAAGATCACCACGGACATACTCACTACGCCAGCGACGTAACTGACTCGCCGTGAACGGCTGCTGCGCCAACCACGCCGTTTTCTGCCCGAACGCCAACCCCAGATACGTCACTACCGCATCCCGCTTTTCCTCGACCGTGAACACCACGCCTCCTCAACACAAGTGACTCACGACCAGGCTGGCACTTAGGG
>NZ_LSJT01000116.1:0-21529 GCF_001556795.1 Dermacoccus sp. CCH2-D9 | reverse complement strand
AGGATGAGGCGCTCGGCGCGAAACCGGTGCCCACGGTATGGCTCCAGCAGGCGCGCCATGCCGGCGTCATCGGTGTCCTGGCCGATCAGCGCGTGCCCGATCTGCTTCGCGACGTGGTAATCCCTGAACGTCGGCGCATCGGCGTCACCCCAGGCCGTCTGCGCGACCTTGGCACTCGTCCACACTCCGAGCCCGGGCACGGACCGCAGGCGAGCGTGGGCCTCGGCGTGCGGCAGGTCCGCCGTCCGCTCGAGCGCGTCGGCGTGGTCGAGCGCTCGCATGATCGTGCGCGACTGCGGTGGCTCGACGCCGGCCTGCAACCACGCCCAGGACGGGATGCGTCGCCACCCCCGTGCGTCCGGCGCGGCGTGCATGCGGGCGACGGCATGCGCCTGCGGGCCGGCTGCGCGCACGACCTCCGCGGGCGTCGGGATGGGCGTGCCGTAGCGGCGTACGAGCACCCGAAACCCGCCGAACGCCTGCTTGCCGGTGACCTTCTGCTCGAGGATGCTCGGCACGAGCGAGGTGATGACGAGTCCCGTGCGCGGGGCGCGCCAGTGACGATGGTGCGGCTGGCGCAGTGCCGCCGTCACCCGGTCGTGACGGGCCACGAACCCGGACGGGTCGTCGTCACCGCCCAGGATGCGAGGCACCCGACCCTGGAACCACGCCGCACCCGGGCCGTAGGCCCGCAGCTCGACGCGGTCGGGACGCTCGGCGCGCGCGCTGCCATCGGGCATGGCGGCGGTTCGCGGCTCACACCCCGCCATCCCACCGAGGCCCGGCCTATCCGCTCGTGCGGCTCCGGGCGTCGCTACGGGTGTACCGCCACGCACGGGCATCGAGCGCCACCACGTCAACGCCGGCCCGAGGGGCGTCGTCACGGCCCACCACAACTGCCGTTCGCCGATGACCATGCTCGGGTCGCCCACGCCGCGGCGCAGGGCCCCGAGGATCTGCGCTAGCGGCACCGGCCGGCCGGGTTCCCACACCTCGAACAGGTCGGCCGACATGGCGCCGGGCGCGCCCGCCCCGTCGGCCCCGTGGACTGTGTCGCCCCCGCCGGCCCCCTCGGCCGCGTCAGCGACGTCCATCAGACCCACGCTCCTCGAGGCCGCGGGAGACCACAGCACTCACCTCGCGCTCCACCTCGTCGAGTGGAACCCGCTCACCGAGGAACGCCTCGAAGATCCCGGCTTGCTCGGGCGAGACGTCGGTGTCGAGGTGCGCCACGCTCGGCTCACTCACCCACACGACGGGCATGCCGACCATGGCCGACAGGTTGATGAGGGCCGTGCTCGGCCCGCCGAGCGCCAGGCTCGCACGCACGACGTCCGGGTCGAGCTCGGCGGTGCCCCGCGAGAGCATGATGTCGAACTCCGCGTACCGGGCGCGATCTTCGGCGGGGTGCGGACGCACGAGCGGTCGCAGCCCGGCCGCGGCCGCGGCGTCCGCGAGGCGTCGCACGTACGCGAGGTAGGCCTCCGGCGAGCACCAGCCGAGGTCGACGACCGGCTGGGTGAGGATGACGGCGCTCGCGTCGCTGCCGGGGCGCGCGTCGCCCAGCTCGCGTCCGAACTCGGCGGCGACGGCCGGCAACACCTCCCACGATGATCCGACCGAACGGAACGTCGGCCACCGCAGCGTCGTGCAGGCGCGCGCGATGGCCGCGGTGACGAGCGTGCGCGCTGCGGCCTTCGCCGCCGGGGTGCCGTGACGCTCCAGCGCCGCCCGCCGCGAGTCACGCGAAGCGTAGGAGCCGATGCCCTCGTCCGTGACGACGACCTCGATGCGCCGCGTCGGGTTGGCTCGTCGCAGCCGGGCGACGGCCTTGAGCCCCGGCGCGCCCACGGCGACGTAGAGGCAGCGGGCCGCGTCGTCGAATCGCCATCCGGGCATCCCGTCTTCGACGGTGACGCTCCCGCCCTGAGGCAGCAGCTCGCGCGCGTCGTCGACGGTGACGGCGTCGGAGGAGAGGAACGCGGGCGCGGCGATGAACGAGACGCGGATCGGCGTGACCCCGTCGACGAGGGTGCGCACGTAGGAGGCGATGTAGACGAGGTGACTGCGGTTCTTCACCCCGGTGATGGCGACGTGGATGCCCCGCGTGCCCTGCGCGTCGAGCGACGCTGGGCGGCCGCTCGAACGAGTGAGTCTGCGACGCAGCGAGGTTGCGGCCCCCATCACAGCACCGGGGGCCGGCCGAGACGCGTCAGCCGGGCGACGGTCGACCACGACATGACGCGCCGCTCCCCCGCGTCGGTCCGCACGCCCTCGACGAAACCGGCGAACCACGTCTTGAGTGCCTCCTTGTCCTTGACGCGCAGCACCGTGATGGCGGCCCAGTTGCCGAGGTAGAGGGGCACCAGCGGCGCCGGTAGGTTTCGCTTGGCGACCCACACGCGGTTGCGCGCGTTCATCCGGTAGTACACGGCGTGACGCGCGGGGCTCGTCGCGGGGTGATGGACGGTGATGCTCGGGACGTACTGGATGACCCAGCCGGCGTCGATGAGGCGCCAGGCGAGGTCGATGCCCTCGTGGCCGTAGAAGAACTCCCCTGGCCAGCCGCCGACTTCCTCGAACGCGGTACGCCGGGACAGGTGGATGCCTTCGAGGAACCACGTCGCGGGCCCGGGCTTGCCGCCGCCTTCGACACGCAGGCGCGGAATCCATCGCCGCGGCGTCGGCTTTCCCGTCGGATCCTGTCCCAGCGGGCCGATGACGGCGTTCTTCGGGTCGCGTTCCATCTCACGCACCATGTCGGCGAGGACGTGATCGTTCGGCAGGGTCGCGTCGTCGTCGAAGAAGAAGAGGTAGTCGCCGCGCGCCTTGGCTGCCCCGACGTTACGCCCGCCCGGGATGCCGAGGTTCTCCGGCGAGTACAGGGGGCGCACGACATCGGGGAACGGCCACGGGTTCTCGGCCGGATCCCACCCGTTGCCGAGCAGCACGACGTCGAGTTCGACGTCGCGCTGGGCGATGAGCGAGTCAAGCGCCGCCCGCAGATCGTCGGGGCGGTTGCCCATCGTCATGAGGACGACGCCGACCCTCGGCAGCGCCCTGCCCTCGGACGAGCCCGGTTCCGCACCCGGTTGTGTCATCGTCATGTCTTTCCTCCGTCGTGGGAAACCGTGGCGCTCACCGCACCTCGACTCTGCTGCCAGGGTAGAGTGCGCCGCCGACAACCCCGGAATCTCGGGGTTTTGCGCCGCTCAACGCCGCCGCGCGCGTCATGACGACGTCACCTCGAACCTCCGTGCGCCACGCCACCCGACCCACCGCGGCATCCTCCAGCACGTCGGCCGGCACGGCGAGCCCATGGCGCGAGAGCCACGTGATGATCGGGACGTCGGCGAGCTTGGCCAACGCTTCGGCGCGCGTCCAGGCCCCGGCGAACTCGACCGGGTCGTCCACCCCGAACCGCCGTACCAAGGACGCCCGCACCGGCGCGACGATCTCGGCGTCGATGACGAAACGCGCGCTCTCCCTCACCCGTTCGGGCACACGCCAGCCGAGGCCGGTCCCGTCGGCGAGGTAGCTACGCGCGGCGTCGGGAAACGTCGTCGCGTTGACGTCGGCGGCGCGCACGACGTCGCCGTCACGCACGGCGGCCTCGAGCACCACACATGCGGGTGAGGTGTTCGAGGCCGGTGGCCGCGTCGTGGGGTCGTTCAGATCGAGCCGCCGCCGTCGATCGTCAGCACCATGCCGTTGATGTTCGTGTCTTCGAACAGCAGCATGCGCAGCGTCGGCGTGATGTTCTCCGGCTCGACGAGACGGTTCGTCGGCGTCCGGCGGGTGATCGTCGACAGCTGCTCGGTGCCGAGCACGGAGCTCATCTCCGACGCGAAGAAGCCGGGCGCGATCGAGTTGACGAGGAATCGCCCGTGCATCTCCCGCGCGAGCGAGCGCGTCGCGGCGTCGAGGCCACCCTTCGTCGCCGAGTACGCGACGAGGCCGGCGTAACCGCGCTGCGCGCAGACGCTCGTCACGTTGACGATGCGGCCCTTGCCGACCTTCGCCATCGCGTGACGCATGAACGCGCGCGTGACGAGCAGCGTCGCCGTCAGGTTGGTCGAGATGATGTCCTCGATGCGCTCCGGCGTCGTGTGCAGGTGCAGCGAGTCCTGACCGATCGCCGCGTTGTTGACGAGCGCGTCGATCGGGCCGAGCACCTTCGCGGCGTCCTTGATGAACGACGTGACGGCCTTCGAATCCGTGATGTCGACCGAGCCGACGTACACGCGCTCCGGGTTGGCGTCCATGAGCTGCTGCAGTTCGGGCGTGACGGTGCGGGCGAACGCCGCGACCTTCGCGCCGTTCGCGAGCACCTCCTCGACGAACGCGAGGCCGAGGCCGCGCGAGCCTCCGGAGATGAGGACGCAGGAGGCTGCGGGGATGACGTTCGGCTCGTTCGTGGTCTCAGACATCGCTCTTCAGGCTCTCTTTGATCGGGATCTCACTCAGGTACTTGACGCGGCGTGGCACCGCGTATTCGGGCAGTCGCTCGGCGCACCACGCCTGCAGCGCAGCCTGGTCGGGCGCACCGGGGTCACCCTTGGCGAGGCCGTCGCGCAGGACGACGTCCGCTGCGACGACGTTGCCGACGAGCGGCGCCTTGCGCCCGCGCACGGCGGCCCAGGCGACGTCGGGGTGCTCGAGCAGCACTGCCCGCACGGCGCCCGCGGACGCCTTCGACCCGCCGACGTTGATCTCGTCGCTCGCGATGCGGCCGGTGATGACGACGCGTCCTTCGGCGATCTCGACGTGGTCGCCGGTGTGGATGACGGCGTCCATGCCCTCGGCGGCCTTCGGCGAGGCGATGAGCAGCTCACCGTCCTCGACGCTCAGGCGCGGGCGCCCGGCGACCTCGCGCTCCAGCCAGGTCTCGGGGAATCCGGCGAGCCCGTCGTGGACGGCGATCGCCGCACCGGCCTCGGAGCTCGCGTAGATCCATGAGATACGTGCGTCGGGGAAGACCTCACGCAGTCGGTCGAGGATGCCCTGGTCGACGGGTTCGCCGCCGAGCGTGATCTGTTCGAGCTTCAGCTGGGCGAGCACGTCACCGTTGCGCCACAGCGCTTGACGCCAGAACGTCGGCGTGCCGGATGCCGCCGTCACGCCCGCCGCGAGCGCCTGCTGCGGCCACTCGTCGAGCTGCGAGGGTTCGACGAAGACGACGTCCTGCCCGGGCATCGTGAGCGAGAGGGTGACGACCTGCCACCAGGCGTAGGCGCCCGGGGTGTAGGGGCACAACCAGGTGCGCGCAGGCTGCTGCCCCCCGACGGTCGTCAACGACTCCAGGGTGTGTGCCACCTGCTTCGGACGCCCGGTCGAACCGGACGTCAGCAACCAGATGCGGCCCGCCTCGGGCTCGCGCGGCGCCGTCGCGGCCTCGAGCGTGACGCCGCCGGCGCTGTCGCGCACGAGCGTCAGCCCCCCGTCACGCAGCTGCGCCGCCTGCTCGTCCCCGATGCGCGACGCGGTCGCGATGAGCGTCTCGCGGCCCGGGTCGAGCGCTGCGTTCCAGGCGGCCTGAGCCGCCGCGCGGTGCCCCGAGACCAGGCAGGCCGCGGCGGGCGGCAGCGTCGGTGTGTCGGACGATGCGCCGTACGGCGCCTGCGCCAACTCAGCCCACGTGCCGTCGAACTCGCCGACGACGACGCGGTTGCCCGCGCCCGCAGGACGCGAGTCGAGCACCCCCGTCATTCGGCCTTCTGAAGCTCGTCGATGAAGTCGAGGACGTCTCCGACGGTCTCGATGGAGCGCAGGCCGGGCGCGTCGAAGTTGAGTTCGGTGTCGAGCTCGTCCTCGACCTGCAGGGCCAGTTCGGAGAAGTCGAGCGAGCGGAAGCCGATGGTGTCGAGGCGCGCGGCGTCGTCGGCGGGCAGTTCCTTGCCCTGGGCGGCGAGGACCTCGCCCATCATCGTGCGGACCTGATCGCGGCTGAGCGTGCTCATGACTTCACCTTTGCTCGATGCTGTGACGGCCCGGCGCTCACTCTGCGCGCCGCTGGGGGCGCAGCATGCCTGCCGGGGCCTGTTTCCTTACGGGGTAGTCTAGACATTCCGGCTGTCTGCGCCATTTCGTGCGTTTCGGCACCCGGCCCAGCCGTATTCGAGGGAGATCGACGATGCTTCGTCCCGCCACCGACGCCGACCAGGAGAACGTGCGCACCTGGCGCAACCATGACGAGGTGCGAGCCGTGTCGCTGACGCAGCACGTCATCAGCGCTGACGAGCATGCCGCGTGGTGGGCGAACACGAAGGACAACCCGTCGCGTCACGTGCTCATCTACGAACGCGGTGGCGTGCCGTCGGGCGTCGTCACCTTCTTCGACCTCGACGTCGACGCGAAGACGTCGTGGTGGGGGTACTACCTGGACAACGACGGCCTCACCGCCCGCGGTGAGCTGCTGCCGGCGTGGATCCAGATCCAGCGCGAGGCCGTCAAGTACGCCGACGCCGACCTCGGTCTCGACACGCTCGACGCCGAGGTGCTCGAGATCAACGAGGGCGTGCGCCGGTTCAACAAGCGCAACGGCTTCACCGAGCTGGAGACGCAGAACCGAGAGATCGGCGGCGAGAACGTCGCCGTCATCCACGTGCGCCGCGAGCGCCCCCGCACCGACCGCCAGGAGCCGACATCATGACGCAGAACCCGAACCAGAACATCCGCATCGGTGACGTCGAGGTCGGCCCAGGCGCCGAGCCGTACATCATCGCGGAGATGTCGGGCAACCACAACGGCAGCCTCGAGACCGCGCTCGACATCGTCCGCATGGCCGCAGCACAGGGCGCGCACGCCATCAAGCTGCAGACGTACACGGCCGACACGATCACGATCGACGTGCGCACCGACGAGTTCAAGATCTCCGGCGGGCACGAGCTGTGGGGCGATCGCTACCTCTACGACCTCTACACGGAGGCGCACACCCCGTGGGAGTGGCACGAGCCGATCTTCGCGCTCGCGAAGGAGCTCGGCATCCACGCCTTCTCCTCCCCCTTCGATCCGACGGCCGTCGACTACCTCGAGAACCTGGACGTGCCCGCGTACAAGATCGCGAGCAGCGAGATCGTCGACCTGCCGCTCATCCGGTATGCGGCAAGCAAGGGCAAGCCGATCATCATCTCGACGGGGATGGCCTCGCTGGGTGAGATCAACGCGGCCGTCGAGGCGGCGCGCAGCACGGGCAACGAGCAGGTCATCGTGCTCGCCTGCACCGCCAACTACCCGGCCGACCCGAGCGAGTCGAACCTGCGCGGCATCCCCGTCATGCGCGACGCCCTCGGCACGCTCATCGGCTACTCCGACCACACGATGGGCATCGGCGCGGCCGTCGCGTCCGTCGCGCTCGGCGCGGTTCTCGTCGAGAAGCACGTGACGCTGAACCGCGAGGACGGCGGCGTCGACTCGGCATTCTCCTCCGAACCGGAGGAGCTGAACCAGCTCGTCACGCAGACGAAGATCGCGTGGCAGTGCCTCGGCGAGCCGCGCATCGGCGCCCGCGCCCAGGAGAAGGAGGGCCTGCGCTTCCGCCGCAGCCTCTACGTCGTCGAGGACGTCAAGGCCGGCGACGTCGTGACGGCGCAGAACGTGCGCTCCATCCGCCCCGCGAACGGCCTGCCCACCGATACCTTCGACACGCTCGCGGGTCGCACCTTCACTCAGGACGCTCCCAAGGGCACCCCCATGTCCTGGGATCTCGTCTGAGCCCGATGCACCGCGGCACGCGCTGATTCACCCCGAGGTGATGGGCTCCCGGCCGGCGGGCTGCTGGGGCGTCGGCGTCAGGGGGATGCGCTCCTGCAGCGGTCGGCTGACGGGTTCCGCCGTGGTGAGCGTGAACGTCTCCCCCGCGTGGACGAGGTCGACGTGCCCGTCGCGCCCATCGACGTCGTCCTCCAGCGTGTAGGTGACATGGTCGCGGGTGATCGCGACGTGCACCTGCCACCCGCGCCAGCGCACCGCGAACCGCAGCGAGCGGATGGCCTGCGGTAGCGCCGGGTCGAAGCTCAGCACACCGTCGTGGTCGCGCATGCCACCGAAACCGCACACGAGGGCGAGCCATCCGCCGGCGAGGGAGGCGACGTGCACACCGTCGCGCGTGTTGTGCTCGAGGTCGCGCAGATCCATGAGCGAGGCCTCGAGCAGGTAGGCGTAGGCGAGGTCGAGATGCCCCACCTCTGCCGCGACGACGGACTGCGTGCACGCCGACAGCGACGAGTCGCGCACGGTCAGGCGCTCGTCGTGGTCGAACGCGCGCGCCTTCTCCTCCTTCGAGAAGCTGTCCCCCATCCAGTGCAGTGCGAGGACGAGGTCGGCCTGCTTGATGACCTGCTTGCGGTACAGATCGAAGTACGTGTAGTTCATGAGCAGCGGGTAGGCGTCGGACTCGGCGCTCTCGGCAAAATCCCACACTTCTCGATCCGTCGACCCGGCGAACTGCTGGTGGACCCCGCGCTCAGCGTCGTGGTGCACCGCCATCCGCTCCGCCGCGTCACGCCAGCGTGCGAGGTCGTCGTCGACGACGCCGAGGGCTTCGGCCGCGTCCTCATGGCGTTCGGCGACGTCCGCCGCGTAGCGCAGGTTACGAGCCGCCGCCAGGTTCGTGTACGTGTTGTCGTGGACGATGGCGCTGTACTCGTCAGGCCCGGTCACTCCGCTGATGTGGAAGCACCCGTCGTCACCGTGATAGCCGAGCGACATCCACAGACGTGCCGTCTCGACGAGCAGCGGCAACGCGATCTCCCGTTCGAACGTCGTGTCCGCCGACCACCAGGCGTGACGCATCGCGGCGAGGGCGATGTCGGCGTTGATGTGCATCGCGGCCGTGCCCGCCGGCCAGTATCCCGAGCACTCCTGGCCGCGGATCGTGCGCCACGGGAACGCCGCGCCCTCGAGCTTGAGCGTCGTCGCACGCTCACGCGCCAGGTCGAGGCAGTCGCGGCGCCACATGAGCGCGTCACGGGCCGCCTCGGGCGCCGTCGCGCTGAGCACCGGCAGGACGAAGGCCTCGGTGTCCCAGAAAGAGTGACCGTCGTACCCGGGCCCCGTCAGGCCCTTCGCGGGTATCGCGCGCCCCTCGGCGCGGGCCCCGGCCTGCAGGACGTGCCACAGCCCGAACCGGACGGCCTGCTGTACCGCCGGGTCACCGTCGATCTCGACGTCGGCGCCGCGCCAGAACTCTTCCAGGTACGTGCGCTGCTCGTCGACGAGGGTCTCCCAGCCGGTGTGCAGGGCGGTCGAGAGCGAGCCGTCGACCTGATCGCGCAGTGACGCCCAACTGCGGCGCGACGACCAGCCGTAGGCGACGAACTTCGTCACGCCGAGACGCTGACCGGGCGCAAGGCTCGTGCCGATCGTCGTGCGCGACCAATCCGGTTCGGCGTACGTGTGCAGGCTGGCCTCTCCGTGCAGGACGTGGTCGCATGCGACCGCCATGCGCAGCCCGCTTGTGCGCGTGGCGTGCATGAGCAGTGAGCGGGCACCGTTGCTGCTGTGGCACTCGGGCACGAGCACGTCGTGCAGGGCCGCCGCGACGCGCGGATCTTTCGACGTCTGGGGCAGTTCCTCGTTCGCGACGAGCTCGCTCTGGATGACGATGCGCACGGGTGCGTCGACGGCTTCGACGGTGTAGTCGATCGCGAGGACGGCCCGCTGGGTGAAGCTCACGAGGCGGGTCGAGGTGACCTTGACGGTGCGGTTCGTGGGCGAGCGCCACACGACCTCACGGCGCAGCACGCCCGCGCGCAGGTCGAGGGTGCGCTCGTGGGAGATGATCGTGCCATACCGCAGGTCGAAGGGTTCGTCGTCGACGAGCAGACGGATGATCTTGCCGTCGGTGACGTTGACGATCGTCTGCCCCACCTCCGGGTAGCCGTAGCCGGCCTCCGCGTACGGCAACGGTCGTTCTTCGAAGAACGAGTTGAGGTAGGTGCCGGGTAACCCGGCCGGGTCTCCCTCCTCGAGGTTGCCGCGCACGCCGATGTGCCCGTTCGACAGCGCGAACAGGCTCTCGGACTCGGCGAGGTCGTCCTCGCGCAGGCCCATCTCGCGTACCTGCCACGGTTCGACGAGCAGGCGCGCCCCGCGCGTCATCGCGCGTCCTCGACGAGTTCGCCCAGGTCCGTGACGACGACGTCGGCGCCGTGGGCGAGCAGTGCGTCACCCTGGCCGACGCGGTCGACCCCGATGACGTACCCGAACGACCCGGCTCGGCCGGCCTCGACACCGGACAGGGCGTCCTCGAACACGGCGGCCTGATTCGGGCGGGCTCCTGCGAGCTTCGCGCCCGCGAGGAACGAATCGGGAGCCGGCTTGCCCGCGATGTGCTGCTCGGCGAGGGTCACGCCGTCGATGCGCCCCTCGATGAACTCGGCGAGCCCGGTGACATCGAGCACGGTGGCGGTGTTGGCACTCGAACTGACGACGATGCGGTGCAGCCCCGCTTCTCGCGCCGCCTCGAGGTAGCGCCGCGAGCCGTCGTAGACCGTGACGCCGTCGCGGCGGATCGTCTCGATGACGGCCTCGTTCTTGAGGTTGCCGATGCCCCACACCGTCTGCGTGCCCGGAGCGTCGCCGCGGGAGCCGTCAGGCAGGGTGAGGCCACGCGAGGCGAGGAAGTCGCGCACCCCGGCCTCGCGGGGCTTGCCGTCGACGTGGTCGAGGTAGTCGCGCTCGGCATCGAACGGCGTCTGGTCTGGATGGTGTTCGGCGAGGTAGGCGTCGAAGGTCGTCTTCCAGGCGGCGCGGTGCACACTCGCGGTGTCGGTGAGCACCCCGTCGAGGTCGAAGAGACACGTGGTGATGGATTCGGGCATCCCGAGCATGGCGACATCTTCCCTGGTGACGAACGCTGGACCGCCCCAGTGTGTCGGCAAACGCGGGTGCCGGCCAGGGCTTCGCCCTCGCCGGCACCGGGGATTCATCGGATGTTCAGCGGGACAGGCCCTTCTTGACCGTCTTCTTCGCCGTTGTAACGATCCGCTTGCTCGCGACCTTCGGCAGGTCCTTGCCGTGCCGCTTGGCGTAGCGCACCGTCTTCTTGACGTTGGACTTCGCGACGAACGCGGCGTAGTCCTTCTCGTCCCACTTCCAGCGCGCCCAGACGCTCTTCAGCTCGTCCTGTTGACGCTTGACGACGGCGAGCAGTTCTTCGCGGGTCTGGCCCTCGTCACGCACCGTCGTCACCCACTTCGCGAGGTCGTCGGGTCGCGGGGCGCCCGCCATTGCGCCGAGGGCGGCAAGACGCGTCATGCGGTTCATCGCGGTCGGCCAGGGGTGCTTGAGGCCGTGAACCTGCAGGGTCGACAGGTAGTCGCTCAGCGCGCGCCACACGACGTCCTCGAGCGGAGCCGGCGCGGCGGCCGGCTCGAGGAAGACGACGTCCTCGCCGTCGAGGTAGACGTTGCGCAGCCGGGCGTCCGCGTGCGAGGCCGGCACCTGGCCGTCTTCGGCCACGGCGAGCAGAGCCGCGTACCACTGCTTGAGGATCGCGCGCATCGACGGCGTGTCGGAGTCCGCCGCCATTTCGATGAGCTCCATGAGTACCGTGCGGCCCGCCGGCGGCAGGCGACGTTCGGTACCGTCCGCGTCGCGAAGGGCCTCGCCCGAGGCGTCCCAGACGCGCACCTCACCGTGCTCGCTCGCCGTGCGCAGCACGGGTTGGGACGGCACGTCGAACGCGACGATCCACCCTGCGGCGACCTCGTCCATGACGTCGGCGAGGGCGGCGGAGCGCACCGGCAGCGGCGAGGCGTAGCCGCGCAGGGCGTAGGCCGCCGCGGCGTCGCGAATCGCGGGCGTCGACGAGGTGACCTGAGTGAGAGCGTCGACCCGCACCCAGGACGGGTACAGACCCCAGGCGGCCGCAGGGCGCCCTGTCGAGTCGATCCAGCGCTGCAGCTGCGTGAGCGTGCGCGGGCGCGTCGCGTCCCAGGTGCGGAACGGCGTCCAGTCGCGGTCGAAGTTCGCGGCGTACGTGTCGATCTGCCCGGACGTGCGATGCAGGCCCCGCTCGTTCTCGAGCGCGATCATGACGCCGGCGCCGGGTGCTGCGAGGTTGAGCAGCGACGTCGCCATCTCGTGCCAGGTGCGCTCGGGTGCCTCGGCGGACAGGACGCGGGAGAAGTCGTCGAGCATGAGGATGGTGTCGTACGTCTCGCCGGCCGCGATGACCTGCGTGAAGTCCCCGGCGAAGATCTCAGCTTGTGGCAGACGCGTGGCGATGGTGCCCGCATCCTGCGCGGCCCGCACGACGACGCTCAGCGCGTCGGCCTCACCGGCGATGCGCTCGAGCAGGCCCAGTTCCATCGGGCCGACGACGAGGACGCGGCCACGCGCCTGCGGCACGAGATCCGCGACGAGCGGGCGCCACGACGGGCCGTCGACGTCGAGGTCGACCCAGTTCTGCATGACGCCCCGGCCGAGCAGGACGTTGTCGTACTGCTTCAGTTCGACGATTCGAGCCATGGTTCATCCCATCCGAGGGTGTAGCGGAGTTCATCCGGGGACATGAGGTGGTCGGTGCCGAGCTCGGCCCGTGACGTCTCGAGGGCGTGCTCGATGTCGAGGTGCTCGCCGAACATCTCCGGGTAGAGGGCCTCGAGCAACCCCGCGCCGTTGAAGCCGGCCTTCACGCCGACGAATTCCATCGGGTCTCCGTACACGGCAGGCTCGCACCCGGCGGCGGCACCGTAGAAGACGGCCGTCGTCAGTCGATTGGAGATGACACGCTTGTGTTTCTTTTGCTCCTCGAGCTGACGGAAGAGGAAGAAGCGGTCGGTCCCCTTCCACTGGTTGCCGCGCCGGCCGTGGGTGATGACGCGAAAACCGGAGTCCTCGTAGTGCTTGCGGATCTCCGGGTCGTCGTACTCGACGTAGTAGAGACAGGCGGTGACGGGGCCGTCCTCGACGGCCTTGACCTGCTCGATGAGCTTGTCGTGGCTGCCCATGACCGACTCGTAGTCGTTGGTGCCGTGGAAGGGATAGAAGATGGTGCCCTCGCGCTCGGGCGCCGGCTCGTCCTTCTTCAAATCCATGAGGTAGAGGTACGGCGCACCGATGACGGCGAAGTCGCGCCAGCCGATGACCTGACCGCGGCGTCGGTTGCGGTCGTTCCACACCAGCTTGGTGAAACTGTGGTCGTTGACGTGGCCGTACCCGAGGCCGTGCGCGAAGTTCCAGCCATGCTGGATCACCCCGCGGATGGGGGGCGGGGACGCAGGATCGAGGCCGCAGTACTCGGCCAGGATGTGCGCGTGCCCATACCAGTGATTGGTGTGATCCACGCGAGGACCTCCCGCACCTAGGGGTAACGAACGTCCGAAGGATACCAGCCGGCAGGTGCCGGCCCGGCGCCGTCACACCCGGCCCGGGAATCCGGGCGGAACGCTCGACTAGACTCCTGATCCAGTACGTCTCGCATCGATCCGAGGAGGTCGGATGGGTCCGCTGGTCAGCGCGATCGTCCCGTTCTACAACGTCGAGGAGTTCCTCGACGGCTGCCTTGCCAGCATCACAGCCCAGACCTATCCGAACTTCGAGTGCATCCTCGTCGACGACGGCTCCCCCGACGGCTCACGCGCCGTCGCCGAGCGCTGGGCGAGCCGGGACGAGCGTCTGCGCATCGTCACCCAGGAGAACCAGGGGCTCGGCGCAGCGCGAAACACGGGGACGGCGCACTCGCACGGCGACTACCTCATCTTCCTCGACAGTGACGACCTGCTGGCGCCGCGAGCGTTCGAACAGTTCGTCACCTCCTTGGAGGCATCCGGCTCGGACTTCGCGGCGGCCCACGTGTGGCGTCTGCCCCTGACGCGCCCGGTCGAGCCCTCCTGGGCCCACAGCGAGCCCTTCGCGCAGCGACGCATGCGCACCTCGATCCGCGAGGTGCCGCTGCTCATGCGTGACCGCATGGCGTGGAACAAGATGTGGCGCCGCTCGTTCTGGGAGGAGGGCGGCTACGCCTGGCCCGAGATGAAGTTCGAGGACTTCCCGGTCTCCATGCGCGCCCACCTCGAGGCGACGGCCGTCGACACGCTGAGCGACCCCGTGTACGTGTGGCGCGAACGCCCCGTCGGCCAGTCGATCTCCGGTCAGGGCAAGGCCCTCGACAACGTCCAGGACCGAGTGCGCGCCGCGATCATGGTGCTCGACACCGTCGACGCCTCCGGCTCGCCCGAGCTGCGCGAACTCGTCCACTCCCACCTCGTCGACGTCGACCTGCGCGAGGTCATGGGTTCGATGACGAGCGGTCACGCCGACGACCAGCCCACCATCGAAGCCCTCGCGCACGAGCTCGCCCAGCGCATCGACCCGGCACGCATCGTCCTGGCCGCACCCGACCTGCAGAAGGCCTACCGCGCGGCTCGCGAGAACGACATCGAACTGCTTCGTTCTCTCGCGACGGCGCGCCAGGCGTCGTCGCCGCAGCGTTCCACGCTGGATCGCGCCAGGCGCGCCCCCAAGGCGCTCGTCAGGCGCGCGACCACGATGGCCGAGCAGGTGAGCTCCCCCCGCCCGCGCACCGCCACGCTGGTCGAGGCCGACTTTGGCGACGAACTCATCACCCACCGCATCCGCATCAAGCTCGACGAGCGCCTCAAGCGTCGCGCGACGGTCACCGCGAAGATCGGTGAGAAGGAGATGAAGGTCATCACGGCAATCACCTCCGAGGGCCTCATCTGCGACCTCGAGATCGAGCCCCTCACCGTGGCGCGGCACGGCGGGTTCAATCCGGTCACGCTCGCGGTCGAGGCGGGCCCGGTGCACTTCGAGGGTCACGTCGTCGCCCCGAGCGACCTGCTGGGGGGCTTCCACCGCGCGGGCTACCGTCTGCAGGGCCTCAACCGCGGTGGGCGCTACGGCATCGAACGCAAGCGCGACGCCGATCTCGTCACCGACCTCGTCCTCGACGGCGAGACCCTCCACGTCCACGTGAACCGCCAGCAGGGCGAGCTCGTCGTCGAACAGCCGTGGCCGACGACGCAGCGCACCTACCCGATCATCGACGGCGTGGCGAACGTGCCGCTCGCGGAACTCGTCGCGGCCGATCCTGCGGACAACCCGGTGACGAACGTCGCCTCCCGCCGCCTCAGCGTCACCGACGGCGTCACGACGATGCCGCTGCTGCTCGCGTGCGACGGGGTGCGCGCGCCGATCGCAGGTCGTGACGTCGAGGTGCGTCGCGCCGACGACGCGAGCGCCTTCCTCGTCCACCGCCCGGCCTGAGTGCTCGAACCGAAACCGGAGATCATCTTGGACACCTTCACCACCCCCCTGCTCTCGGTGGTCGTCCCGTTCTACAACGTCGAGGCGTACATCGGTGACTGCCTCGAGTCCATTCGCACCCAGCTGCTCGACGACATCGAGGTCGTCATGGTCGACGACGGCAGCAAGGACGGCTCGATCGAGGTGGCTCAGCGCTACGTCGACATGGATCCGCGCTTCCGTCTCGTGCGTCAGGAGAACCAGGGCCTCGGCCCGGCACGCAACACGGGAACCGCTCACGCGCAGGGCAAATACCTGACGTTCGTTGACAGCGACGACCTCGTCGCGCCGCGCGCCTACACCCTCATGGTCGATTCCCTCGAGGAGACCGGGTCGTCGTTTGCCGCAGGCAACGCCTACCGCTTCTCCTCGGCTAAGGGCGTCTACCAGTCGTGGACGCACCGTCAGCCGTTCGGCAAGACGAAGATCGCCACGACGATCGACGAGACGCCCGTGCTCATGCGCGACCGCATGATCTGGAACAAGGTCTACCGTCGCTCGTTCTGGGACGCGGGTGGCTACGAGTTCCCGGCCATCCGGTACGAGGACTACATGGTGACGCTGCGCGCCTATCTCGAGGCCCCCGCCGTCGATGTCTTCAGCGACCACGTTTACTTCTGGCGCGACCGCGAATCCGGTGACTCGATCACCCAGCAGGCCGCCCGCGCCGACAACGCGCTCGACCGTTTCCTCTCGGCCATGATGGTGCTCGACGTCCTCGACGACCACGACGCCTCGAAGGAGGTGCGCGAACGCGTCCACGCGTACTTCATCCACATCGACCTCGTCGCACTGTCCGAGTCGATGGTCAGCGTGCCCGCCGAGGATCGCCCCGACCTGGAGAAGATGGCGCTCGAGCTGGCGCACCGCCTGCAGCCGGGCATCGGGTACGAGACGACGCGCCTCGCCCGCCTGGTCCACGAGAGCCTGCTCGCCGGGGATCTGCCGATGGTGGCCAACCTCGCGACGTGGCGCTTGTCGGGCGACACGAAGACGTTCGGCAAGAAACTCGCGCGTCATCCCCGCCCGCAGGTGATCCCGACCGCCCTCGGCGCCGTCGTCAGCCGGCGTAAGCCGCAGAGTCCGTTCAAGGCCCGCAAGCTGAAGACGTCCGCGACGTCCGCGACCTGGGACGAGCAGGTGCTCACCGTCACGGCGTCGACGACGCTGCGCCCGCAGCTCGCGCACCGCGCGGACGTCATCGCGCAGTTGAAGTGGGGCCTCGACATCGTCGCCGATGTTCCCGTCGCCGTCACGAAGACGACGAAGGGCCTCGACCTCACATTCACCATCGACTCGCGCGTCCTGCGTCAGCTCGGCGACGAGTGGAAGATGGCGATCCTGTGGGTCGAGCTGCGTCTCACGGGGCTGCTGTGGCGCGGCCAGGTGCGCTTCTCGACCGACGCGTGCCCCGGCATCCGTCAGATCAGTGACGGCACGTGGGTGCAACCGCGCGGTATTGGCTGGTGGTTCGGGCTGCAGCGCCTCACGCATCCCACCGTCATCGAGCGCGTCGAACTGGACGGTGGCGTCGCGCGCGTCATCCCGGCCGTCGGCAACCTCGAGCGCCCGCTCGAGGTGCGCCGACCGGCGCCGAGCCCGCTCATCGAGTTCCGGCTGGCCGACGGTGACGCCGAGATTCCCGTCGCCGCACTGCTCGACGGCGACCCGGCCGACAACCTCGTCACCGGTGTGGCTGAACGCACCGTGGTCCAGGTGCTCGAGCGCCGCATGGAGCCCCTCTGGCGCTTCAACGAGGTCAACGAGAACAAGACCGACCTCAGCGAGTTCAAGCGGTACTACGACGAGTACACCTACCTGGCCGGTGACCCTGTCACGACCGTCGTGGGCCATCGTCGCCTCACGATCGGACGCGGGTGGTACGGCATGCTCGTCGTGCGTCAGGAGCCGGTGGGCGACCACGTCGAGGGCCTCACACCGATGGAAGAGGCCGAGGGAACCGGCGAGGACGCCGAGATGGCCGAAGCGTTGTAGGCCTCCCGTCGCCGCGGCATGACGAAGGGCCCACCGAACGCTGGTTCGGTAGGCCCTTCGCCCGTTCGTGCTCCGCTCGAAAAGCGGTGAGCTCACGCCCCGCAGAACGTCCGAATGATCTCGATGACCCGATCGACGTCCGAGTCGGCGAGGTCGGGAAACATCGGCAGACTGATTTCCTGCTCGTAGTAGGCCTCGGCCCTCGGGCACATGCCGCGCTTGTAGCCGAGATCGGCGAAGTACGGCTGCCAGTAGACCGGGATGTAGTTGACCTGCACACCGATGCCCTGCGCACGCAGATGGTCGAACAGCTCGCGGCGTCGGCCGTCGGTGATGCGCAGCGGATAGAGGTGCCAGACCGGTTCTGCGCCCGCGCGGTGGCCGGGCAACGTCAGCTGCTCGATGCCCGCGAGACCCTCGTTGTAGCGGTCCGTCAGCTCCTGACGGCGCGTCTTGAACTGCTCCAGTCGCGTCAGCTGGCTCGAGCCGAGCGCGGCCTGCAGGTCGTTGAGCCGGTAGTTGAGGCCCAGTTCGGGCATCTCGTACCACCACGCGCCCTCGTCGGGATGACGCAGCTGGTCGGCCTCGCGCACCATGCCGATGCCCTTGAACCGGCGCGCGCGCTCGAGGACGTCGGCGTCCTTCGCGACGACGGCGCCGCCCTCACCCGTCGTGAGGTTCTTCGTCGGGAAGAAGGAGAACGTCGTGATGTCCGCGAGGGAACCGACCGGCACACCGTTCAGGGAGCCGCCGACGGAGTGCGCCGCGTCCTCGAGCAGGTACGCGCCCGCATCCTTCGCGACCTTCGACAGCGCGGGGGCGTCGACGGGGTGGCCGCCGTAGTCGACGCCCGCGATCACCTTCGTCGAGGCGGTGACCTCGGCGGCGGCGGCCTCGGGGTCGAGGTTGCCCGTGTCCTCGCTGATGTCGGCGAAGACGATCTTAGCGCCCAGCAGCGCCGCCGCGGTCGCCGTTGCGAGGAACGTCAGCGGGGTCGTGATGACCTCGTCGCCCGGGCCGACCTCGGCCGCGGCGTACGCGACGTGCAGCGCAGCCGTGCCGGAGGTGACGGAGACCGCCGGCTCGGCGACGCCGGCCAGTTCGCCGATCTGCTTCTCGAACGTCTCGACGTACGGGCCGGTGGTCAGCCAGTCACCCGACAGCACCTCCTGCACGGCGGCGATGTCGGCGTCGTTGATGGACTGACGGCCGTAGGGCAGCATCCGCGCGCCCTCAGATGCCCGAGGCGAGCATCTGCTGCAGCTGCTCGATCGTGTACCACTGGTCGTTGTCGCCCGAGGAGTAGTGGAAGCCGTCCTCGACGGGCTTGCCGTCCTTCGGCGGCTCGTAGCCCCACGTCGCGAAGTCGGGCTGCAGGACGAAGTACTTGCCGTCCTTGACGATCACCGCGCGGCGGCCCTCCTCCGGGGAGATCATCTCCTCGTGGAGCTTCTCGCCGGGGCGCAGGCCGACGTCGTGCATCTGCGCGCCGGGGGCGATGGCCTGCGCGAGGTCGGTGACCTTCATCGACGGGATGCGCGGCACGAGCAACTCGCCGCCCTGCATGAGGTCGAAGGTGTCGAGCACCATCTGCACAGCGTCGTCGAGGGTGATGAAGAAGCGGGTGCAGCGCAGATCGGTGATCGGCAGCGACTCGCCGGCCTCGTGCATCGCCTTGAACTTCGGGATGATCGAGCCGCGCGAGCCCATGACGTTGCCGTAGCGCACGACGGCGAAGCGCGTCGGGTAGGCGGCGGCGTAGTGGTTGCCGAGGATGAACAGCTTGTCGGCCGTCAGCTTCGTCGCGCCGTAGAGGTTGATCGGGCTAGAGGCCTTGTCGGTCGACAGTGCGACGACCTTCTTGACGCCCGCGTCGATGCACGCCTCGATGACGTTCTGCGAACCGATGACGTTCGTCTTGACGAACTCGTACGGGTTGTACTCGGCCGTGTCGACCTGCTTGAGCGCCGCGGCGTGCACGACGTAGTCGACGCCGTGCATGGCGCGCTTGAGACGGTCGAGGTCACGGATGTCACCGATGAACCAGCGCAGGCGCGGGTCGTCCTTGAACAGCGCGCGGCACTCCCACTGCTTCAGTTCGTCGCGCGAGTAGATGACGACGCGCTTGGGGTTGTGCTCGGCGAGCAGCTTCGTGATGAAGGCCTTGCCGAAGGAACCGGTACCACCGGTGACCAGGATGGACGAACCGTCAAGAATGCTCACGCGGGCTCCCAAATCATGTCGTACGTCGGTGACGCCGGAGCAAACGCCACGCGACGCGGCGCCTCACCGTTCTGCTCGATATCAGGTCAAGGCTAGCACCCGGCCCGTAGGCGCCCCCCGCCCGTGCAGGCGGGGTGAGAGCATCGACGCATGGACGCTTCTCGTGCCCCGTCTCCCGCTGCGTGGCCCGGCGAGCCCGCCGCGACGACGCCTTCCTCCCCCACCCGTCGCGTCGTACTGCGCGCCGATGCCACACCGACCATCGGCGTCGGGCACGCGATGCGATTGCTTGCGCTCGCGCAGGAGTTGCGCGGACGAGGCATCGAGGTGCACCTCGCGGGCGATCTCGATGTGGCATGGGTGGCGTCGGCCTACGCCGAGGCCGGCGTTCTCGTGCACCCCTGCCCCACCGACCCCGACGACCTCGTCGCGCTCGTGCTCGATCTCGACGCGCGGTGGTGCGTCCTGGATCGCTACGACCTGGGTCCGCGCTGGGGCGTGTGGCTGCGGCGAGCCGGCGTCGTCGTCATGGCGATGGTGGACGGGCCGTTCTCGGCTGATCAAGACGCCGACCTCTACGTCGACCAGAATCCCGGTGCGACGCCTCGTGCCGTCGGCGCGGGACAGCTCGCCCTCGCAGGGGCGGACTACACCCTCTTTCGTGACGACGTGCTCGCGCTGCGCCGCCCCGTCGGTGACGTCGCCGTCGAGGACGTCGCCGACGAGGAGCAGCGCCCGCTGCGCGTGCTCGAGGTGTTCGGCGGCACCGACCCGTGCGGCGCGGCGCCCGTCGTCACACCTCTCGTACTGCAGGCATGCAGCGGCCTGGCCGCCGACATTACCGTCGTCACGCCTGACCCGACGTGGGTCGCCCCCCTCGCCGCGGATGCACCCCCCGGTGTCGAACTGCGTGCGAGCGGACCAGTGAGCGACCTCGCCGCGCGCGCCGCGGCCTGCGACCTCGTCGTGACCGCGAGCGGGTCGTCCGTGTGGGAACTCATGTGCCTCGGTGTCCCGCTCGGCGTCGTCTGCGTCATCGACAACCAGCGCCCGGGTTACGACATGGTGGCCGATGCAGATCTGGCGCTCGGGCTCGGCGACCTCGAGATGCTGCGACGCGACGATGACGCGCGCGCCGCGGCCGTGAGCGCGCTGCGCGAGGCGTTCACCGACCGCGACGTGCGCGTCGAGCGGGCCGCACGGGCTCAGGAGTTGCTCGACGGTCGGGGTCGCGCCCGCGTGGCGGAGGCTCTTGTCAGCCTGGCTCGCTAGGCTGGCGAACGCACCCTCGTCGAATCGGCACTGTTTCGAACAGCACCGTCCCAGCAGCTCCGGAGGCTCACCGTGACCCGCACCCGCGTCGTCATCCAATCCCGCCTGAACTCGAGCCGGCTGCCCGGCAAGGCGCTCATGACGATCGGCGGGATGCCGCTGATCGAGCTCGTCGCGCGCCGGGCCTCGCGTGATGGCCACGAGGTCGTCGTCGCCACCAGTGAGGAGCAGTACGACACCCGCATCTTCGACCACCTCGCCCGCGTCGACATCCCGGCGATGCGTGGCTCACTCGACGACGTGCTCGGCCGCTTCGTCGAGGCGACGAAGGACATGGACGACGACGACCGCGTCGTCCGCCTGACCGGCGACAACCCCGTCGGCGACTCGAGCCTCATCGACGAACTCGTCGAGGCCATGGATGCGGGCGGTTACGAATACGGCCGCAACGACGTCTCACACATGCCCGAGGGGCTCGGATGCGAGGTCTTCCGCGTACGCGATCTGCGGCGCGCCGCCGCATCGACGAGCGACCCGTACGACCGCGAGCACGTGACCCCGTGGTTGCGCCGCAACGTCAAGACGCTCGACTTCGTCCCCGCAGCGAACCCCGGCGACCCCGAACGGTTCCGCTGCACGGTCGACGTGCTCTCCGACTACGACCGTGTCTGCCGTCTGTTCGCCGACAAGGCCGACCCCGTCGCCGTCCCATGGACGGACCTCATCGCAGAGATCGGCGGGCCCGCCTTCACCGCCGGTCCCAGCG
>NZ_LSJT01000115.1:0-3068 GCF_001556795.1 Dermacoccus sp. CCH2-D9 | reverse complement strand
CGAGGCGTGCACCGCCGCAGGCCTCGACGAACTTGACGCTGCCGTACAGACCGTCGCGGTCGGTGAGCGCGAGGCGTCCGTACCCGAGCTCGGCGGCGCGGGCGACGAGTGTCGCGGGTGGGGTCGTGCCGTACTGCAGCGAGTACGACGAGGCGACCCGAAGGTGCGTGAACTGCATGGTTCACCTCACCTGGACCGGGGTCATGCGCGAACCGACCGGCGCGAGCGGCGGGAGACCGGCGTGCTCGAGGACGATCTGCAGGAACGTCTCGGCCTGCCGCACGAGATCGTCGGCCTCTCGTGCGGCGGGCACGAGGATGCCTGCGCTCACGGCGCGGCTGCGGCGCCCGCTCTCGGTGAAGAACGCCGCCCATTCACCCAGCTCGGGCGCGTGCTGGGCGAGCGTCACCCACGCACTGCGCGGCTTGGAGCTGAGGCTGCGCGGCGCCTTCCACGCGAGCAACCCAGCAGCGGCGCGCAGCGCCGCGAGATGCGCCGCGACGTAGCGCTGCGAACTCGTCGAGACGGTGCAGGCCTCGACGAGGGTGTCGTGGGAACGCGCGACGAGGTCGAGCAGATCGGTGGAGCAGACGGCGGGGACGTCGTTCGTCGAGGTGACCGACGTCGACGTGGTCGGGGCTGTGGTCAGGGTCGTCATGGGGCACTTCCTTCGTCGATGGGGCGGGAACGGACGGTTCAGTCGATGAGCTCAGTCGGTGAGGGCGCGCAGCGACCAGCGCTCACCGTGGTGCACGAGGTGGAAGACCCCGCTCGAGGCGCGGCGCCCGGCCGTCGCCTCGACACGCCAGGTGCGTTGCTCGAGCCGGCGCTGGACGTCAGGGACGCCCTGCTCGTCAGGTGTCGTGGGACGGGCCGGATCACGCCACCACGGCACCCGTTCACGCCAGGTGTCGAGCACCTGCGTCACCCGGTAGCGACGCCCGCGCCACTCGAAGACCACGGGCCTGCCGCACGCGTCGACCCCCATGGCGACGACGTCGTCGTACTCGCGCATCACACGACCTCCTCCTCGGTGGAGGGCAGAGCCCTCCCCACGAAAAATCGAACTTCTGTTCGATGAGAAGAATGTACGACCGACGTCTGACAACCCCGTCAGGTCGCGGTTCCCACGCCGCTACGCGTAGGCTCACGGGTAGCCGATCTGGAAAAGGAAACGCACCGTGCCCGACTCTCTCGATGCGCCGCGCCTGCTCGAACGACTGCAGGAGACCCTCGATGCCGAGGTGAGCCATCAGCGCGACGTCCTCGCCCCCCTCGGCGGCCAGACCGACCTCATGCTCGACGCCGTCGCCACCCTCCTGCGCGGAGGCAAACGTGTGCGTGCGTCGTTCCTGTACTGGGGTTACCGCGCCGCCGGTGGAGCCGACAGCGACGCCCTCGTGCGCTGCGCCGCGTCGATGGAGCTGTTCCAGGCCGCCGCGTTGCTGCACGACGACGTCATGGACGCGAGCGACACCCGACGCGGCATGCCCGCCGCGCACCGGGCGATGGCCGCCGCGCACCGCAGCCGCGGTCTCGACGGTGACGCCGACCGCTTCGGCGAGGCCGGCGCCATCCTGGCCGGCGACCTGTGCCTGACGTGGGCCGACGAGATGTACGCGACGAGCGGCCTGCCCGCCGACGAGGTCGCGCGCGGCCGCGCCATCTTCGACCTCATGCGCACGCAGCTCATGGGCGGTCAGTTCCTCGACGTCCTCGAGGCCTCGACGCCCTGGGCGACGATGGGCACGCCCGAGCGCATCGAGCGTGCGCTGCGCGTCATCCGTTTCAAGAGCGCCAAGTACACGATGGAGCACCCCCTGCTCATCGGTGCGGCGAGCGCGGGCGCCTCCCCCCACGTCACGCAGGCCCTGTCGCAGTACGGTCTCGCGCTCGGTGAGGCCTACCAGCTGCGTGACGACCTGCTCGGCGTCTTCGGCGACCCGGCCCAGACGGGCAAGCCCGCCGGCGACGACCTGCGCGAGGGCAAGCGCACCGTCCTCGTCGCTCACCTGCTCGACGCCGCCGGTGACGAGCCGGAGGTCGGCACGTTCTTCGCCGAGCGTTTCGGCCACGACGACCTGCGCGAGGACGAGGTCGAACGCATTCGCGTGCTCGCTCGCGAATCAGGGGCCGTCGACGCCGTCGAAGCGCGCATCGCCGAGGGCGCTCAGCGCGCCCGCGCGGCGTTGGACGGCGTGCGCAGCCAGGTGCCGGCCGACGCCTACGCCGCGCTGGAGGCGTTCATCGAGTCGACGACGGCCCGCACGTTCTGACGCGGCAGCTCGCGATCAGAACGCGTCCTCCATGGCGCGCTTGCGCACCTCGGCCTTGCGGCCCGCGCGCAGCATGTCGATCGGTGCCCCGTCGATCGGGAGGGTCTCGTCCGGCGTGCACAGCCAGCGGATGGCCTCGTCGTCGTCGAACCCGCCGTCGTTGAGCACCGTGACGGTGCCCATGAGCGAGGCGAGCACGCCGCCGCCCTGGATGAAGGCGGCCGGCACCGCGACGACGTTGCGCTCCCCGACGCGGCTCGCGATGATCTCGCGGTCGGCGATCATCTGACGCACCTGGCGCAGCGACATGCCGAGCGCCTCGGCGAGGTCGGGTACGGTCAGCCAGTCGCCGACGAGGGTCTCGAGGTCAGGTGCGGTTGCGTCATTCACCCTCACAGGGTGCCAGAGACTCTCTCATCGGCGCACGTCGAGCGCGCCTCCACCAAAACGTCACAGCCGCGACCTAGCGTGGACACATGCCCGCCCTTCTCGCCCTGCCCGTCGCCGTCCACAGCGCCGCCCAGCCCGTGCACCACCAGCTGCGCGGCCCGCAGTCGCACGCCGAGACGCCGACGTCACACCGCGCGAACGCCGCGAAGAAGCCGGTGCGCAGGATGGCGACGACGCGCGTGCGCGCCGGCGACACCGTCTACGGCATCGCGCGACGCATGCACTCCAGCGTCGCCGCCATCGTCAAGGCGAATCCCGGCATCGAGGTGCGCCGCCTGCTCCCCGGCACGACGCTGCACGTCCCCGTCGCTACCTCCGCCGCGCACACGCCGTCACCCCACC
>NZ_LSJT01000114.1:0-9285 GCF_001556795.1 Dermacoccus sp. CCH2-D9 | reverse complement strand
GACGAAGAGGTGATGAGCGGCCTCCGACTCGGGCGCCCACGCGCCGCCGGGGCCGAGGAAGCCGATGACGTCGCCCGCTCGCGCCGCAGCCGCCCAGGGCCCCGCGAGGCCGGCGTCACCGTGCACGACGAAGTCGATCGCCATCGTTCCGGCCGCGTGGTCGATCGCCCGGATCGTGTAGGTGCGCGTCACCGGCCATTCCTCACGAGGCCGCTCGGCGCGGATCTGTTCGGGGTCGAACGGCGCTGCGTAGTCGGCCCCGCGCGGCGGGAAGAGCAGCTTGACGTAGGCGTCCGTCACCGGTTTCGGCTCGAGGGCGCGCAGCCCGTCCCCGCTGAAGTGGACGCGCACGAGGTCGCGGGTCAGCCGCTCGGTCTGCTCGACTCTCACGTGGGTGGGCGTTCGCCGCGGGCAGGCCGGCGCTGCTTCGGTGTTCGTCACGATGTCCTCGTCTCGTCGGGGCTCCTCGGCGCCGCAGGGCACCTCGCTGCGATCCTGATCGGCCATTTCCAGTGACACCCACGAAGGAACGACACCGAGGCCACGCAGACGAGCCAAATCCAAACTAAGGCTCCTAACCTCTGGGCAAATCAGGATCCTTGGGCAAGGCGGAGGCCCTGGGCAAGTCCGGGCGATGTTCGTACAGTGACCACATGACCGGTGCTCCCACGCCTCGCGAAGCGCTCGACCGCATCGCCTTCCTGCTCGAACGTCGCCGTGCGGGTACATACCGCGTCAAGGCGTTCCGTGGCGCCTCGCGCGCGATTGCCGCGCTCGACGAGGAGACGTTGCGCGCGAAGGCCGCCGACGGCTCCCTCGCGGACGTCTCCGGCATCGGCAAGACGACGCTCGCCGTCATCACCGAGGCACTCGACGGCCGCGTCCCGAGCTACCTCGACCAGCTGGAGGAATCGAGCCCCGAGCACCTCGTCGAGGGCGCGCAGCGCGTCATGGCCGCCGTCAAGGGCGACTGCCACACCCACTCCGACTGGAGCGACGGCGGCTCACCGATCGACGAGATGGTCATGGCAGCGATCTCCCTCGGGCGCGAGTACATCGTGCAGACCGACCACTCCCCCTCGCTGCGCGTCGCCAACGGGCTGAGTGCCGAGCGGCTGACGAAGCAGCTCGGCGTCATCGACGCGATGAACTCGGCCCTCGGGGCGACGGGCACCCCGTTCGTCCTGCTCAAGGGCATCGAGGTAGACATCAAGGAGGACGGCTCCCTCGACCAGCGCGCCGACATGCTCGACCGCCTCGACGTGCGGGTCGCGTCGGTTCACTCCAAGCTGCGTTCGGGCCCGGCCGCCATGACGAAACGCATGCTCGGCGCCATCGAGAACCCCCACACGACGATCCTCGGGCACTGCACCGGCCGCCTCGTCGACGGCGAACGCGGCGTCCGCCCACCGTCGACGTTCGATTCCAAGGCCGTGTTCGCTGCATGCGCCGAGCACCGCGTCGCCGTCGAGATCAATGCGCGCCCCGAACGCTGCGACCCGCCCGACGATCTCATCCGCGAGGCGATCGACGCCGGCTGCTACTTCTCCCTCGACTCCGACGCGCACGCGCCCGGCCAGCTCGACTTCCTCCAGTACGGCGCCGCGCGCATCGAGGAGCTCGGCGTGCCGCTCGAGCGCGTCATCACGACGTGGGACGTCGAGCGGGTGCGTACGTTCGCGCGCAAGGAGATCGCCTGAGAAGCGCCTCGACGCCGTCCGGGCCAGGCAGCGCACCGCACGCCATGCCGCCGGAATCCCCGTCATTCCGGGCGTTTTGCGTTGCCCGGCGAACGTGTACTAAAGTTACGCAAGTTCCAGCGGGGCAAACACCGGAAGGTGAGCGGCTCGCGGGAATGATTTGTGTAGTCCCCATCGTCTAGCGGCCTAGGACACTGCCCTTTCACGGCAGCGGCACGGGTTCGAATCCCGTTGGGGATACCACGCACAGATCGGCCTTTCACGAGGCCCCGTAGCGCAGTTGGTTAGCGCGCCGCCTTGTCACGGCGGAGGTCGCGGGTTCGAGTCCCGTCGGGGTCGCCATCCCTTTCCCAAGGGCCAGATAGCTCAGTTGGTAGAGCGAGCGACTGAAAATCGCTAGGTCGGCGGTTCGACCCCGTCTCTGGCCACGCTCCACCGAGAAAGCCCCCGAGATTCGTCTCGGGGGCTTTCTCGTGTTCTGCATGCCTCCCGGTTCGAGATGCCTCCCGGTTCGAGGCGCGTTCCGCGCCGCGGCACCCCGACGTTTCACCGGGCGCGAAGCTGCCTCGTTCGGCAGCGTCGCACCCGGTCGATCACCCACCGACGGCGCGTCGTCGTCAGCTCGCGGAGAGCGCCTCGTCGAGGATCGTCAGGGCCGCACGGACGTCGTCGTCGCTGACGTTGCACGGCGGCACGACGTGCAGCCGGTTCGCGGCGGCGATGACGAGCAGGCCGTTCTTCTTGCACGCGGCCGCGACGGCGGCGGCGCGCTCGACGGCGGGCGTGCGCGCGGCGTCCTTGACGAGTTCGAGCGCCCAGAACACCCCGACGCCACGCGCCTGGCCGACCGCGTCGTGCTTCTCGGCGAGCGCCTGCAGGCCGGGGCCGAGCACGTCGGAACCGATGCGGGCGGCGTTCTCGACGATGCCCTCGTCCTGCATCGCCGCGATCGTCGCGACGCCCGCCGCGCACGCGAGCGGGTGGCCGGAGTAGGTGAGGCCGCCGGGGTAGGCGCGCTCGTCGAAGTGGTGGGCGATCTCGTCGCTCAGCACGACACCGCCGAGCGGCACGTACCCCGAGTTGACGCCCTTGGCGAACGTGATGAGGTCGGGCACGACATTCGCGTGCTGGTGCGCGAACCAGGCACCGGTGCGGCCGAAGCCGGCCATGACCTCGTCGGCGATGAAGATGATGCCGTACTTCGTGCAGATCTCGCGGACGCCCTCGAGGTAGCCCGGCGGCGGCGGGATGATGCCGGCCGAACCGATGACGGGCTCGAGGATGAGAGCGGCGAACGCGTCGGCGCCCTCGGAGGTGATGGTGTGCTCGAGGTGCGTCAGCGCACGCTCGCACTCCTCGTCCTCGCTCGTCGCCCAGAACTCGCTGCGGTAGAGGAACGGACCGAAGAAGTGGACGACCTCGCTCGCGCCCTTGTCGTTGGCGAAGCGGCGCGCCTCACCGGTGAGGTGGATCGACTGCGCCGTCGCGCCGTGGTAGCTGCGGTAGGCGGCGAGCAGCTTGCGACGGCCCGTCACCTCGCGCGCCATGCGGACGGCGTGCTCGTTCGCCTCGGTACCACCGTTGGTGAAGAACACCTTGTTGAGCGTGTCGGGCAGCAGGTCGCTGATCATCTTCGCCAGCTGCGAACGCTGGTCGTTGGCGTTGCTCGGCCCGATCGTGCACAGCGTCTCGGCCTGCGTCTTGATCGCCTCGACGACGCGCGGGTGCTGGTGGCCGACGTTCGTGTAGACGAGCTGACCGGTGAAGTCGAGGTACTCGTTGCCGTCGCCGTCCCACAGGCGGGAGCCGGACGTCTTCGTCACGACCATCGGCTTCAGCGCGGCCTGCGCCGACCACGAATGGAAGACGTGGGCCCGGTCGAGTGCGTATGTTTCGTCGGGGGTCAAGGTCTTCGGTTCACTCATGGAGCCACTCTGGGGGTTCGCACGCCCACGCGCCAAACCCGTCTCAGGGCGCGGGAGACGCGCCGTGGCGCGGCAGAAGTACCGGGGCAGGTGTGGTGTCGCTGATGGGTGGCGGCCGGTGCGCCCCGAAGACGCGCGAAGGTCCGGCCGGCTGACGCCTCACCCAGGCTGGTCGGCGAGTGAGACCCAGCGCTGCCGACACTCGTCGAGGTCGGCCGAACCGCCCGTCAGGCTCGCGAGCTCGCTCTCGAGCGCTGCGCGGTCGGCCTCCGTGACGGCGAGCACCAGGCGCGCCGTTCCTGAGGCCGCGCCTTGGGCGTAGTCGACGCCCTCGACGTGCCGCCCGGCGGCTCGCAGGGCGTTCTCGACGCGGCCGACGTCGGCGATGCCGACGTCGGCCGCCATGACGAGGCGACACTCGTACGTGACGACGCGGGCCTCGGCCAGCGCGGCGCGCACGACGTCGCCGTAGGCCCGCACGAGCCCTCCGGCGCCGAGCAGCGTGCCGCCGAACCAGCGCGTCACGACGGCGACGACGTCGCTCAGACCCGAGGCGACGAGCGCCTCCAGCATCGGCGCGCCCGCCGTGCCCGACGGCTCGCCGTCGTCGTTGCTGCGCCGCACCTGACGCTGGGGGCCGAGCACGAACGCGCTGCAGTGATGACGCGCGTCCCAGTGCTGCTTACGAGCGGCCTCGACGACGGCCCGTGCGGCCACCTCCGACGCTTCGTCGTCACCCGCCCCCACCGGCGTCAATTCACACAGGAACCGCGAGTGCTTCACCTCGATCTCGGCGATTGCCAGGCCTGCGAGGGTGGTGAACCGAGACGTCGTCATGTCCGGCGACGATACCGGGCGCGATGATGCGAAACGACGACGCGGAACGTGGCGCCCCCGTCGCGTGCGCGTCAGAATGGGAGCATGACGTCGCGCCATCTGCCCGCATCCGCTCGCGCCCTCGTCGTCGGTGGTGCCTGCGTGCTCGCCGTCGCCGCGGGGTCGTCGTCACCCGCCGCCGCCACCACGCGCAGCCCGGGTGTGAGCTCGAGCAGCACCGCCGGGGCGTCCGAGGGAGCTCAGAAGTTGACCGTGCAGACCGCCACGGCCTCCCCTAGCACCGTCAAGGGGCCGACGACGCCGACGGTCGACGAGCCTGGCGACAACGAACCTGCCCTCGTCCTGGGTGGTTTCGGCCTCGGCGCGCTCGCCCTCGTGGGGACGTTCGTCGTCGCTCGACGGCGTGTCGTCGACGATCCAGGCTTGGCCACCACCCACACGGAGTGAGACCGGTCACTCATGGCCGCGCGAGGCGCCCGGCGATCCGCGTCGATGGGCGGAAATCAACGCACCTGAGGTAGCGTTACCCCCACGACAGAAACTTAGGATCCCCAGGGCCCTCCGCCTGACGTCCGCACGCCCGCGTGCGGGGTGATGACGGCCGCCCTGGCAACACGACAGAGGGGGTCTCGCCATGGGGCGCGGCCGGGCCAAAGCCAAGCAGACCAAGGTTGCACGCGAGCTCAAGTACTTCTCGCCGGACACCGACCTCAGCGCGTTGGAGCGAGAGCTCCGTGCCTCGCGCAGCGCGAACGAAACGCGTCAGGCGCAAGCCGACGACGAGGGCGACGAGTATGACCGCTATTCCAAGTGGGCGTCGGACGACGCCTGACCACGACGGGCGCGCAACCCGCTTTTTCTTGAGTTGACGTGAACGAGAGCCTCCATCCCATCGGGACGGAGGCTCTCGTCGTGCTGACTTCTGCGTGGGCCGCCGCCGAGCTCGAGGGGCTCGAGCGCCCGTGCTCACGCGTCAGGCGTAGCTGCCCACGATCTGGCAGGCGCCGGCGTCGACGCCCTTGGCGCCGGAGATGATCTCTGCCTCTGCGGCGTCGAGGTTCTCGGTGCGTGCGATATCGCCCATGCGCCATGCGGGCAGGTCGAGTTCGGCGCACACCTCGATGGCCGTCGCGGCCTGCTCGGCGGGCAGCACGGCGACGAAGCCGACGCCCATGTTGAGGGTGCGTTCGATGTCGTCCTGGGGCACGTTGCCGACGCGCTGGGTGACGTCGAAGACGGCCGGCGGCGTCCACGTCGAACGCTCGATGCGCGCGCCCATGCCCTTGGGCAGGACGCGGGCGACGTTCGCCGCCAGGCCCCCGCCTGTGACGTGGGACAGTGCGTGGATGTCGACGCCGTCGGTGCGGATGAGGCGCAGCAGGTCAGCAGCGTAGACCCGCGTCGGTTCGAGCAGCTCCTCCCCCAGCGTGCGACCGAACTCCTCGACGTGCTTGTCGTAGCCCCACCCGGCGCTCGCGTAGACCTTGCGCACGAGCGAGTAGCCGTTGCTGTGCAGGCCGCTCGCGGCGAGGCCGAGGACGACGTCACCTTCGCGCACCGACTCGGGAAGGATGAGATCGGCCTTGTCGACGACGCCCGTCGCGGCGCCCGCGACGTCGTACTCGTCCGCGGCGAGCAGGCCCGGGTGCTCGGCCGTCTCCCCACCGATGAGGGCGACGTTCGCCTGACGGCATGCCGCTGCGATGCCCTTGACGATGGCCGCGATGCGCTCGGGCACCACCTTGCCGGTCGCGATGTAGTCGGTCATGTAGAGCGGCTCCGCGCCGCACACGACGATGTCGTCGACGACCATGCCGACGAGGTCGAACCCGATCGTGTCGTGTGTGTCGAGCGCCTGCGCGATCGCGACCTTCGTGCCGACGCCGTCCGTCGACGTCGCGAGGATCGGGTGCTCCATGCGCGCGAGGACGGAGGCGTCGAACAGCCCCGCGAACCCGCCGAGGCCGCCGAGCACCTCGGGGCGCTGGGCCTGCTTGACGGAGGCCTTCATCAGTTCGACGGCCTTGTCGCCGGCCTCGACGTCGACGCCGGCGCCGGCGTAGGTGATGGGTTCGTTGTGCTGGGTCATCGTCGTCCTTCGAAGTGCGAGGTCACGGTGCGGGCGCGGCGCCGCCGTCAGGGCTGCGGCGGCGCGGGAGGATCGAGAGGCGTCGGTCAGTTCGACGTGTGCCGACGGACCGGGCTGACGGCGGCGCCCCCGGCGTGCGAGACGCCGTCGGGGTTGGTGCGGGCGAGGTCGATCGACTCGTCCTGGCCGAGGTCGGCCGTGCCGACCGTCGTCGGATCGACGCCGCCGAACTCGACAGGCAGCTGCAGCTCGAGCAGGCCCTTGCCGAGGCGATCCTCAGCGGGCAGCTCGACGGGGTAACGGCCCGTGAAGCACGCGGTGCACAGGTTCTCGCGCGGCTGCCCGGTGGCGGCGATCATGCCGTCCTCGCTGATGTAACCGAGCGAGTCGGCACCGAGAGACGTCGCGATCTCGTCGACGACGAGGCCGTTGGCGATGAGTTCGGCGCGCGTCGCGAAGTCGATGCCGTAGAAGCACGGCCAGCGCACCGGCGGGCTCGAGATGCGCACGTGCACCTCGGCCGCGCCGGCCTCGCGCAGCATCCGCACGAGGGCGCGCTGGGTGTTGCCGCGCACGATCGAGTCGTCGATGACGACGAGGCGCTTGCCCTTGATGACGGGCTTGAGCGGATTGAGCTTGAGGCGGATGCCGAGCTGGCGGATCGTCTGGCTCGGCGCGATGAACGTCCGCCCGACGTAGGCGTTTTTCACCAGGCCCATGCCGTACGGAATCCCGGACTCCTCGGCGTACCCGATCGCGGCGGGCGTCCCGGATTCCGGCGTCGGCATGACCATGTCGGCGTCGACGGGGAACTCACGCGCGAGCTGACGGCCCATCTCGACGCGGCTCTCGTAGACCTCGCGGCCGGCGATCGTCGTGTCGGGACGGGCGAGGTAGACGTACTCGAAGACGCAGCCCTTCGGCTCGGGCTCGGCGAACGTCGTCGAGCGCAGACCGTCCGCGTCGATGGCGATCATCTCGCCCGGCGCGACCTCGCGCACGTAGCTGGCGCCGACGATGTCGAGCGCCGCCGTCTCGCTCGCGACGACCCAACCGCGCTCCAGGCGGCCGATGACGAGCGGGCGGATGCCCTGCGGGTCACGCGCGGCGTAGAGCGTGTTCTCGTCCATGAAGACGAAGCAGAACGCGCCCCGCAGGTGAGGCAGCAGGGCGAGGGCCGTCTTCTCGAGGCTCGTGTCGAACTGAGCGCCGAGCAGCGCCGTCACGAGCGCGGTGTCGGTGGTGTTGCCGCGACGCAGCTCGCCGAAGGTGTTGCCGAGCTCGCCGTGGATCTCTTCGAGCTTCTCGCGCAGCTCGGCGGAGTTGATGAGGTTGCCGTTGTGCGCGAGCGCGACGGTGCCCGCCTCGGTGTCACCGAGCGTCGGCTGCGCGTTCTCCCAGGTGGAACCACCCGTCGTCGAGTACCGGCAGTGGCCGATCGCGAGGTGGCCGCGCAGGGAGGCGAGGCTCGTCTCGTCGAACACCTGGGAGACGAGGCCCATGTCCTTGTAGACGAGCAGGCTCTTGCCGTCGCTCGTCGCGATGCCCGCCGACTCCTGGCCGCGGTGCTGCAGCGCGTACAGGCCGTAGTAGGTGAGTTTCGCGACCTCTTCACCCGGTGCCCAGACCCCGAAGACGCCACATGCGTCCTGGGGGCCCTTCTCGCCGGGAAGGATGTCGTGTGAGAGTTTGCCGTCGCCGCGTGCCACAGACATCAGTCTTTCACGACCTGAGCCGCAGCGTGCATCGTGCGAGCAGCCGGGCGCCGGGGCGCAGGACGCGTACGGGCATCAGGAACGACGGTCGGCGACGACGAACGCGAGGCCGCCGAGCAGCGTGCCGAGGGCACCGAACAGGACGACGAGGTAACCGGTCGACGACGACGCCGTGTAGTTGCCGCCGTCACCGCCGTTGAGGGAGACGAAGAGGCCCGCGAGGGCTCCGATGACGGCGCCCGTCAGCAGGAACGGCATGACGCGGGGCGCACGACGCACGCGAGCGAGGGGCACGCCGTCGCGGTTCGTGGCCGGACGTTCGTCGGCGCGCGCCTCGTCATGTGCCGGGCGTGGGGCCTCCGACGCCGGGCGGGCGTCGTCACGGGTGTCGTGGCGGCTCTCGTCGCGCTCGGCGGTTTCGGTGCGGGGTTCAGGCGTGCTCACCCCACCACGGTAGCAACGCCCGCGGGCGCATCACGACGCGGTAAATCCCGGCCCGGCGCAAGTGACTCGGCGGTAGGGTGGCCACAGAAATGTGTGCTCGTACGACTGATGGGACGCGACCGTGAAGTGGTTCATCCTCGAAAACGTCATCCTGCTGTTGGCTCTGATCGCCTACCTGCTCATGCGCGACCCGAAGAAGGGCGCGCCGAAGCGCCCGGGTTCGGTCGGCATCCACGGAGTGAACGGCAAGAACAAGATCGGCCGTGACGACTCCGTCGACGAGAGCGTCGAGACGCCTGACGCGAAGGCCGCGGCCACCTCCGAACTCGAGGAGAAGCCCGCGAAGGGTGCCGCAAAGACGGCCGACGAGGTGAAGACCGGCGCACCGAAGAACGAGACGGCCGAGCAGCAGCCGGCCGCCCAGGACGCGCCCGCGAAGGCGGACGCTCCCGCGCCGAAGAACGCGCCGTCCAACGGCCAGAAGGCTGCCGCCGCCGGTGCTGCGGCGGCAGCCGGTAGCGCTGCGGCGGCAGCGGCCGACGACTGGGATGCCGCCCCGGCTCCTGCTCCTGAGA
>NZ_LSJT01000113.1:0-48646 GCF_001556795.1 Dermacoccus sp. CCH2-D9 | reverse complement strand
GGTCGGGTCACCGCCGTAGGCATGATCGCGGTGGCGCGCGGGCGCGCGATCGAGGTCGCGACGCAGGTGCCCGCAACGGGTGCAGGCGTCGAGGACGGAGCCTCCCAGGGGCAGATCCGTGCACGGACCACCGCACACTTCGCACGCGCTCATGGAAACGGGCCACCTGCCTTCCTCGACCCCGATACTCTAACGGGCGACCCGGAAGCAGGCAGCCGAACGGCGAGGAGAGCCACAGGATGCACGACGAGCGCGACGCCGAGCTTCTGCGCGTCCTCTATCTGTCGTGGCGCGACCGCGAGAACCCCGAGTCGGGCGGCTCGGAGGTGTTCGTCGAACGCACGAGCGAGGTGATGAGCGAGCTTGGCGCCGACGTCACGATCCACACGGCTCGTTTCCCCGGCGCCGCACGCCGCACGATGCATGGGGACGTCACCGTGATTCGCGCCGGCAACCGGTTCACCTGCTACGCCGCGGGGCTGTGGCACCTCGTGCGGCACCAGCGTGACTACGACGTCGTCATCGACGTGCAGAACGGCGTGCCGTTCTGGTCGCCGCTCGTCGCGCGCATCCCCGTCGTCGCCGTCGTCCACCACGTCCACCGCGACCAGTGGGCGAGCATCTTCAGCCCGCGCCTCGCAAGGTTCGGCTGGTTGCTCGAGTCACGCGTCGCGCCGTGGGTGTACCGGCGCTGCCGCTACATCACCGTCTCGAAGGCGAGCCGCAGCGAACTCGCGAGCCTCGGCGTCGACGCCGAGCGCATCGACCTCGTCTACTCCGGCAACGACCACCCGCGCGATCTCGAATCCTACGCCGACGTGCCCCGCAGCGCCGCGCCATCGCTCACCGTCCTCGGCCGGCTCGTGCCGCACAAGCAGGTCGAGATCGCCGTCGACACCCTCGCCGAACTGCGTGAGGAGTTCCCGGGCCTGCACCTCAATGTCGTCGGCTCGGGTTATTGGCAGCCGAACATCGAGCGCCATGCCCGTGAACGCGGCGTCGAGGACGCCGTCCACTTCCACGGGTTCGTCGACGAGGCGACGAAGCACACGCTGCTCGCTTCGTCCTGGGTCGTCATGATGCCTTCCTACAAGGAGGGGTGGGGCCTGACGATCGTCGAGGCCGGCCTGCACGGCACCCCGGCCGTCGCGTTCGCGCAAGCCGGAGGGCCGAGCGAGTCGATCCAGCACGGCTCGACGGGCGCGCTCGCCTCGACGACGGCGGAGATGATCGACGACGTGCGCGTGCTGCTGTCGCGCAACGACGTGCGTGAGGCCTATGGACGCAACGCTGTGACGTACGCGCGCTCGTTCAGCTGGGAATCGGCCGGCCGCAACGTGCACCACACGCTGCTCGACGTCCTCGGCCGCGCCGAGCGCGCACCCCAGCCGCCCGACACGCCCCTGCACGTGCGACGCCTGCGCGAGCTCGTCGCCGAACGCGATGCCCGCCGCGGCGCTGCCGAGCTGAGCTGACGGGCTGGCGCCGCCCGGCGCGGGCTGCCGCTGAGCCGAGTCAGGGCATGCCAGAGCGGGGAACGACCGTCGAGGTCGTTCCCCGCTCTCGTCTGAGATGAGGGAGCCGGAGGCTCAGCCGTCGTAGCTGATCTTCGACTGGTACTGCTGCGGCTGGCTCGAGTTCTGCGACTGGACGAGACCCCAGATCGCGAACAGAGCGAGCAGGAAGCCGACGACGGCTCCGATGATGTTGTACATCGTCTTGTTCGTGGATGCGCCCATGGGGTTGACCGCCTTCACCTTCGCTCGTGGTCAGCCGCCGCGCCACCGGGTGGCACGACGGAGCATCGCCGAGGCGACGCGTTTGGTTCAGCTTAGCCGCTCCGGCGCGCGGGTGCATCGCTTTCGACGCAAAACCCCGCCTCGGCTCGTACCCGCGACGACCACACCGGCGGTGATGATGCTCGTCACGAGGCCGATCGCGCGCCACCACGGCGTCGCCGGGCGAGGCGTCGCACCGGGGACGGACCACGTCGTGAGGTGCGAGACCGGCGGCGCGGCGGCGAGCGGCGTCGCCCCCGCGCGGCGGACGAGATCCGCGACGGCGGCGGCGTCCGGCTGGTCGGTCTGGACGATGACGCGGCTGACGCCGGCCCGAGCCATCGCGTCACGCAATTCGTCGGCCGAGCGGTGAACGAGAGCGCGACCGACGGCGGCGGCGTGCGGGTCCTCCCCCGCGACGACCCGCACGCCAGAGCCCTGACGCACGGCCAGCGCGTCGTCGGCGATGACGCGGCCGGTGAGCAAACGGTTCCAGGGGTCGAGGACGGTGCGCTCGCCGTTCCAGGCGTAGCGACGGTAGGTCGACCAGGGCAGGACGAGCGTCGCACCGTTGGTCCCGGCGTCGAGGTCGCGCGCGACCTGCGTCCACGGCGCGGGATAATCGACGCCGCGCCACTGTCCGCCGCGTGCCCACGCGAGGCCCGGCAGGAGCACGAGCGGGGCGACGATGCCGCCGATGAGGGCGACGGGCGCGAGGATGCTGCCGCGAGCGCGGCGCACCTCGGCGTCGATGAGCAGCCCCCAGCCGAGGGCCGCCGGGACGACCCAGAGGGCGACGAACTTCTGCCCGTCGCGCAGCAGCCCGCCGCCGGGCACGTGCAGGACGATCGCCGTCATGACGTCACGCAGCCCCGGCACGGTGCTCGCGCCCGCGAGGAACAGCCCCGTGACGGCGAGCGCCGTGATCGGCCCGCGACCGAGGCGCCGGGCGGCGATGACGCCGGCGACGCACACGAGGGCGGAGGCGAGCACGATGGGCGCTGAGCTGCGTTCGGCGAACCATGACGGCGCGTGCCAGATGCCGCCACCGCCGAGCAGGGACGTCCACACGGGCCCCGCGCCGTCGCTGCGGGCCGCGAACGCCTCGACGCCGGCCGCGTCGGCGGCGTCGCTCGGCGCGGCCGTGAGGAACGGCCACCACCACGAGGCGTTGAGGCCGACCCAGGCGAGCACCGTCAGCAACGTCGGGCGCCACCCGGCGCGCCATGCCAGCCGTCCCGCGCCGGGTGCGAACGTCACAGCGGCGAGGGCCAAGGCCACGAGGACGGCCCCCGTCGAACCGGACGCCGCCGACATGACGAGCGCGACGGCGACGCTGCGGCGGGCGTGCGTCGCATCGGCGTCGCGGTGAGCGACGCTCTCTCTGGCGCGGTACGTGTCGATCCAGGCGTCGACTTCTCCCGCCGAATCAGCGCGGCGAGCAGTCTCGGCCTCCGCGCGGCCGGCCGCGACGCCGTCCGACGAACGTGTGCGAGCGCGGCGCGCCTCGAGCGCCCCGACGATCGCCCACACGCACGCCGCGTAGCCCCAGAGGTACCCCCAGTGGCCGATCGCGAGACGCTCGGCGACCCACGGGTTCCAGGCGAGCAGGACGCTCGCGCACACGCGCGCGAGCACCGGCGCGCGCCATCGATCGACGCCTGCGCCGAGGGCGAGGAACGCCCCGAGCAGGATGATCTTCTGCGTGATGTCCCCGGGCAGGACGAGGTCGAGCAGTGCGACGATCGCGTCGTTCGGCACCGCGCGCGGCACCTGCCCGGCCGTACCGAGCGTCGTGTCCGACAACGGCAGGTGCGGGACGAACACCATGTCGTAGTGCAGCCAGAACCCGCGCGTCAGCAGCATCGGGCCGAGGATGACGGCGGCGCACACCGCGCTCGCGAGCAGCCCGGCGTGACGGCCCGCCCAGCGCGTCGCGCCCCACGCAGCCCCGTGCGTCGCTCCCCGGCCGGACGTCGTGACGGCGTCACTCGAACTCGGCAAAGGCCTCGCCCATCTTCGCGCTCTGACGGCGGATGTCGTGCTCGGCGAGCATCCGCGCGCGGTTCGCCGCCGACGCCGCACGCGCGGCCGAGTCGTCGGTGAGGAAGTGCACGAGACCCTCGGCGAGCGCGTACGCGCCCGACTCCGTCAGCAGGTTGGGTGCGCGCACGGCTTCGTCATTGGTGCCGCACGCGGTCGTGACGACGGGCAACCCGCACGCCTGCGCCTCGAGGTAGGCGAGGCCGAGCTGTTCGGTCCACTTCCACGTCGGGCGCGGCGCCGTCGTGAAGACGCGCGCGGAGCGCAGCAGCTCGGCGACGCCGTGCGCGTCGAGTGATCCGGCGCGCACGACGGCGCCCGGTTCGGCCTGCTCGGCCTCCTCGACGAGCCCCGCGAGCGGCCCGCTACCTGCGACGACGAGTTGCGCGTCGGGCACGCGCCGACGCACGAGGCGCATCGCGTCGAGGACGGTGTCGATGCCCTTGTTCGCCGCGAGCGGCGAGGTGAACACGACCCGCGGTCGGTCGGCGAGTTCGGCTGCGGGGTGGAACAGTTCGACGTCGACGCCCGGCTTGACGACGCGCACGCGCGACAGGTCGAATCCGTTGAGTTCGAGGTGGTCGCGCGCCGCGTCGACCATGCAGAGGATGAGGTCGGCGTCCCGGGTGCTCTCGAACGCCTGACGGTACGGCGGCAGCGCGTACAACGGTTGGCGCGGCAGGTTCTCCCACGTGATGACGGCCTGCCGCAGCCCCGGGCGGCGTCGGCGCCGCGCGCTGAGCTGGCCGGTGACGAGCGAGCACAGCTCGAGGCTCGCGACCCAGTCGGGGCGCGTCCGCTCGAGCTGTTCGTCGAGCCCCTGCGCCCACGCGAACGCGCCGGCCTCGATGAAGCGCGTCACGGGGCGACGGTACGTCGTCGGCATCCAGGTGAGGTCGCCGAACGGCTCCTCGCGCGCCATCGCCGTGACGTGTGTGCCCGGCATCCGCGACATCCAATACAGCTCACGGCGCGGCCGCTGATCGGGCAGCGACAGCCACAGCAGCTCGCGGGTCATCGCGCGTGATCGCGCCGTGCGCTCGCCGCGCCGAGGGCGTAGCCGACGGCCTCCATCGCGCGCATGCCGACCATGCCGACCGCGTGCAGCGGGCGACGCGCGAGGTCGTCGCGGTGCGCCCAGTACGCCGTCAGCACGTCCCGGCCCTGCTGCCCGACGGCACCGTCGTGCTCGGCCGCGAACGCAGGGATGCTGCGCCCGTAGTAATAGCGCTTGGAGAAGACGTCGCGCAGCGTGAGGCGGCCCTCGTCGTGGTCGATGATGATGGGGGCGAGCTCGATCCGCTGACCCGCGCGGCGCATCTTGAGCCGCAGATCCGCGTCCTCCGGCCCCGACATCGCGAGGTGGAACTCGCCGTCGGTGCGCATGAAGTCACGCCGCAGCAGCCGCGGGTTGTGCAACCACGGCTGGTCGAGGTAGCACTCGCGCTCCAGGGCCCGGCAGGCCGTCCAGAAACCGTCGCCGATCGTGCGCTCGGGCAGCGCGACGCCGTCGGCGCCGGTGCGCTGCGCCGTGTCGAGGGCGACCTCGATCGCCCGCGGCGGCAGGATCATGTCGCTGTCGAGCCATACGATCCACGGCGTCTGCGCGGCCTCGATGCCGCGGTTGCGCTGCGCGGAACGTTCCGGCCCGCCCTCGAGGTACACATCGGCCCAGCGGCGCGCGATGTCCTTCGTCGCGTCCGTGCTGGCGTTGTCCACGACGATGAGCGTGACGCCCGGCTCGCTCTGCTCCTTGACCGAGCGCAGCGTCGCTTCGAGGGTGCGCTCGTTGTTGCGCGTGGGCACGATGACGCTGACACCACGCTCGAACATCGCGTCAGGGGTTCGCTCGTCCATCATCATCCTCGTTCTGCGATCGCCCGGTCGGTCGTGGCTGTCTTCGTGGCTGGGTCCGTGGCCGCCTCGGTGTGCGGCCCCGCGCGGTGGCTGCCGCCGCTGCGGCGTGCGGTTCGTGGCGCGTCGTGCTGACGCAACAACCCGATGAGCGCGATGACGAAGCCGGCGCCCGCGATGCGGTGCGGCCACATGTTCGCGGCGATGGCGTCGGCGCTCACCTGCCCGAGGCTCGGGTCGAGCAGGAGGAACGCCCCGACGCCTGCGAGCACGAGCAGCGCCCCCGCGACGACGAGATGACGCGAGCGCACCCGCGTCAGGCGCAGCGCCGCGACCGCGACGAGCGAGGCGACGAGCCCCGCGGCGCCGACGCCGAACGTCGCGACCACGACGCATGCCACGTCGAGGCGCAGGTACTGAGCGTCGCTGCGCCGTGCGAGTGCGTCGGCGCGGCGCATGCTGCGCGTGTACGTCTCGCTGCGGTGCGGCACGGGCGCGCGCAGGCCGCCGCGTCGGGCGGCGACGATGACGATGGCGGCGATCGCCGCGAGCGTCAGCAGCGTGACGATCAGCGCCACGTTCGCCCAGCGCTGCGGCGCGAACCGCATCTCGACGGTGCCCTGCGCGCCGGCGGGCAGGATCCAGCCGGTGCTGTAGCCGTCGATCGTCGTCGGGGCGGGAAGCGCCTTGCCGTTGAGCGTCGCGCTCCAGCGTGCGTCGTAGCTCTGGCCGATGACGACGGCGCTCGGCGTCGCGCTCGATTCGAGGCGGATCGTCTTGTGCGTCGGCGTGTCGTCGGTGACGCGGAACGCGGGCGCCGCGGGCACGCTCGTCGCCTGCTTGCGGTTGTCGCGCAGGTCGAGGGAGTCGAGGACGAACCCTGGGGCCTGCTCGATGCGGCGATCGCCGGCGTCGAGCGTCACTGGCGTGCACGAGACCCAGCGCGTGCCTTCCTGCGAGGAGCGGGTGATCGTGTCGTCGTCGAGGCGCATCGGCACGGCGCGCCCGTCGATCGTCGCGACGTCGAGGCAGCGGTTCTTGCCGGGTGAGTCGAACGGGCCGAGGTCGGAGGTCTTCATCGACGCGCCCGTGTCGATGCGGGTGAACTCGGCGGGCGTCGCGAGCTCCGGGCCGTCGGAGGCGTCGATGACGACCCGCACGCGCGAGCCGCGGGTGCCGTCGGGCAGCGCGATGTGCGTGTCGCCGTTCTTGTTCACCGACGAGCTCGCGACCTTCTTGCCGTCGACGAGCACCGACACCTTCGTCGCCCACTGCGTGCGCTTCGCGTCGCCGAGCGTCGGTTTCTGCGTGAGGTCGACGCTGGTGATGTCGCGCGGCGCCGTCGTCAGCTGCCACCAGGCGCCCTTGGGCGAGGCTCCCCCGGGCACCCAGCCCGTGTCGCTCTTGCCGTCGGCCGCGGCCGAGGCACGGTACTGGCGTTTGTCGAACCACACGCCCGACGACGTCGCACGCACCGCGTCGCTGTACCCGGCGACCTCGTCGTAGATCTTCTCCAGGTCGTCGCCGTCGATCCGCACGCGGGCATCCCCGTTGAAGGTGCGGCCCTGCGGCAGGGAGACGACGCGGCGCAGCGCGATCTCGCTGTCGTCGGCGGCCGCGGGCGTGTTCTCGACGCGGCGCAGCAGGACGTCGAGGGGCGCGGACGAGAACGCCGAGCGGCCCGCGTCGTCGAGGCCTGTGTAGAGGCGTGTCAGCGTCGTCGGGGTGCGCGCGGCACGCGTCGCCTTCGGCCCGGGCAGGCCCAGTTCGGAGATGCCGACGAGGTTGAAGCCGTCGCCGCGGATGCTGTCGATGTGGACGCTGACGCGGTCCGCGCTCACGCCGCCCATGTGGAAGGTGGCCTTGCCCGAATCGGGGACGCGCACCGTGACGGAGCGGCCACCCGCCGTCATCGTCGCCTTGTCGATCTTGACGGGGCCGAGGTCGGGTTGGGCGATCGTGACGTCACCGAGCGTCTGGCTCGCGGGCAGGGTGAGGTCGAGGCGCTGACCGACGGCGCGGCGGAAGTCGCCGAAGCGCCAGCTCGTGTCGGGGTTGCCGTCGAACGCGTTCTCGGGCACCGCGTACGGCAGGTCGAAGAACGTGCCGCCGGAGGTGGTCGCGGTGACGAGCGTCCCGGAGCGCAGCAGCACCGTCTGATCGTCGGGCGAATCGCCGAGCGTGCGCGTCGTGCCGAGAGGGTCGCCCGCGGCGAGCAGCGCGCCGTTGCCCGCGGTGAGGCGCTGCGCGATGGCGGAGCGTCGCGCGTTCGTGTCGGTGATGACCAGGCGCCCCTTGGCCTGCAGCGCGCGCGTCAGGGCTGCGGCGTCGAGATCCTGCGCGTACTGCACGCTCGGTGACGTGCGCAGCAGCCCGGCGTTCACCATCTCGGGGAACGACCAGCCGTCACCCGCGACGACGAGGGAGTTCGCCATGCTCTGCGCCCGCACGGCCGTTCGCGGGTCACGCACGGTGTACAGCTGCACGGGGCGCAGGCTCGCCTCGTCGTACCCGGCGGGCGAGGCGACCGGCGACAGGACGTTCTGCCCGGGCTTGCCGAAGTTGCCGGAACCGAACAGGCCGGTGTCGGTGCCGATGAGGGCTTGGACGACGGCCGGGCGCGCTCCCCCGTCGTTCTCCCAGACGGTGTCGTGGCGCACGAGGACGTTGTCGGAGCCGAGGTAGCGCGCGAACGTCGACACCATGTCGCCCGACGCCGTACCGGACTGGACGGTGTCGTCGAGGGCCGCGAGGAAGTTGCCGCCGGGGGCGCTCGCGTTCGGTGTCGTCTCGGGGACGACGGCGTCGCGCTTCAGCAGGGAGTTCGTCAGGTCGTCGGGGCGCTGCACCGTCCAGCGGTACGTCGGGCGCGTCTGGCCCGGCAGGACGAGCGTCGAGGAGTGCGGGGCGCCGTCATCGGCGGCGCGGGCGGCGTCGTCCCAGTACGACGGGATGTCCATGCGCGAGATGTAGAGCCCGTTCGCCAGGGCCGGCAGCATCCAGGCGGCGACGACGATGCTCGCGAGCGCCGCGGCGATCGGCGCGAGACCGGAACGGCGGCGCACGAGACGCGTGAGATGGACGGCGCCGAACGCGAGGGCGACGGCGAACGACAGCGCGAGCAGCGCACCGATCTTGTTGGTCGTGCGGAAGGCGGCGAGCGGCGGGAACGCCAGCACGGCCTGGATGAGCCAGCCCGCGGGACTCTCCGCATCGTTCTCACCCGGGAACAGCCCGACCATGACGACGGCCGCGATCGCCGCCGTCAGCGCCGCGGCGCGCCGCACCCCGGTGCGGGCCCAGCGCAGCGACACGAGCGCCAGCGCGGGCCACAGGGCCGTCAGGGCGATGACCCAGGGGCTCGTGATGTAGGCGGCGTTCTGCGGCACCCACGGTCCGGCGTCGCCGTGGCCGTACAGTGGCCACAGCCCGAGCCCGCGCAGCACCTCGGTGAACGAGGAGACCTTGTGGATGCCGTCGAGAGTTTCTGACGTGCCGACGATCTGGCTGCCGGTGGCGACGGCCGACATCGCCGGCACGAGCCAGTACAGCGACACGGCGATGACGAACAGCGCGCACTTCGCGGTGACGGCGGCGACCTCGCGCCAGGTGCGGTGCAGGTGCCAGCGCGCGACGGCGGCGATCGGGATGATGCCGAACAGCTGGAACAGCGGCACGACGGCGACGTTCATGCCGCTCATCGCGAAGAACGCGGGCCCGAACAGCGCCGGCCACGCCCAGGACGACGGCCGCTGCAGGGCGCGCAGGTAGCACAGCAGCAGCCATGGCAGGAACGCCATCGGCAGGGCGATGGCGAGCGTGTTGCCCGCGGCGATCGCGTACGGATTGGCGAGATAGAACACGGCTGCAGCGAGCCCGAGCCAGCGTGTCGAACGCGGCGCGACGGTGCGCGTCAGGCGCGCGGCACCCCAGGCCGCGACGAGCCACAGTGCGAGGTGGAAGACCTTGAACGTCCACTCCGGCGACAGCCCGATGCCGCGCAGCGCGGACAGCACGAGCAGGACGGGCACGAGCCCGACGTTGAAGTTCGCCGACCCCAGGTACGGCGACGCCGTCCACGACGACAGGTACCGGCCGACCATCTCCCACGGCGCGAGGTACACCTCGGGCTTGATGTCGGTGTTGAAGTGGCCGAGATCGTTGAGGAAGACGACGGCCGCGAGCACCACGGCGGCGACGGCACAGGCCACGGCGTAGGCATCGAGGCGTCCGCGGCGCAGGATGGGTCGTCGCACGAGCGTCCTTCCGGGCCTGGGCCGAGGGGGTTCACGGACGGTCGACCGTGAAGCACCTAATATAACCAGCAGGTAGCCCACGTCACACGGGCGTTCGGAAGAAGGGTCGTGCAGGTGAACGCCACATCCGCCGACGCGCGCCCGGCTCCGGCTCCCGACTCGACGCAGGCCACGTCGGAGGCACCGTCAGGGCGCGGCGGCGTCGTGCTGGCCGTCGCGATGGGTCTCGGCAACCTGCTCAGCTACGTCTTCGTCCTCATCCTCACGCGCGCGCTCGGGCCGGCCGGATTCGGCGCGTACTCGGCGCTCATCACCCTCGGCATCGTCCTCGTCATCCCCGCAGGCGCGCTGCAGGTCGTCATCGCGCGACGTTGGGCGCACCCGTCGCTGCGCTCGAGCGGGCTGGGGCTCGCCGCGCGGGTCGGCGTCGCGCTGAGCGTCGTCACGATGCTCGCCTCCCCCGGCGTCGACGCGCTGTTCCACCTCGGCGGTTTCGAGCCGACGATCGCGATGGCGTTCATGCTCCTGCCGATGACGCTGACGGGCGCCTACCAGGGTGTCCTGCTCGGCAGCGGCGCCATCGCCCGCCTCGCCGCGCTCTACGTCGTGACGGCGGCGACCCGCGTCGCCGGCGCGCTCGGGTGCGCGGCGGCGGGCGCGAACGTCACGGAGGTCTTCGTCGTCATGGCGCTCACCGCGTGGTGCGCCGCCGCGTTCGGCCTGTGGGCGAGCCGCGACGCGCTCGTCGGCGTCGGCGCGGGCAGCGACGGGTTGGCGCGCGAGATGTGGCGATCGAACTCGACGCTCGCCGCGTTCACGGCGCTGACGAACGTCGACGTCGTCCTCGTGCGTCACTTCCTCGCCCCCGAGACGTCCGGTGCCTACGGTCTCGCCTCGACGTTCGCGCGCGCCATGTGCTGGGGCACGCAGTTCCTCGCGCTGCTCATCGTGCCGCGCCTCGCAGCCTCGAGCGCCTCCGCGGCGCACGCCGATTCGGGTGCGAATACTCGCGTGACGAACGGCACCCGCGCGTTGTGGCGGGCTGCCGGTTTCGTCGTCGCGCTCGGTGTGACCGGCTGCGTCGTCGGGTCGCTGCTCGACGCTGACGCCGTGGTCGCCTCCGTCGGTGGCCACGCGTTCGACGGCAACGGCTCCCTCGTCATCGCGTGCCTCGCACTCGGCACCGTCTGGGCGCTCGCGCAGTTGTGGCTGTTCTCGCAGATGGCGGGCGACGACACGCGCCTCGGCATGCTGACGTGGGTCATGGTCGCCGTGGAACTCGTCGCCGGGTGGCTCTGGTGGCACGACAGCGTCTGGCAGATCGTGACGCTCGCCGCGGCCTGCGCGGGCGTCGTCGTCGTGGCCGGCGCGTGGCGCTCGCGCAGCACGCGCGTCACCCACGTCGAGGACGCCCAGGACCTGCTCGTGCTCGATCACACGAGCTGACCCCCGACGTCCTTCGACCTCAAGGTCGGCTCGCACCGCTCGAACCGGACCCATCCGCTCAGGCTGGTCGGCCTAGTCCTACCGCCCCCATCGGGGGGCCGGTTTCGCTCGGCGCGGCCCAACAGGGCTCAGTGCTGGTCAGTGCTCTTCTGGCCGTCGCTCTTCACACCGTCGTCACCGATCTGACGCGAGCGGCCGAGCAGCACCTTCGCGACGGCGGTGATCGGCCCGGGCACGACGCCGACGGCCTTCCACATCGCCGCGTTGAGGCGGTCCTGCACCGTCGTCTGGTAGCGACGCAGCATCTCGTCCTGACGGCTGAGGCGCTTCGTGGTGCCGGGGCGGCGACGGAACGTCAGCGCGTGCAGGCCGTTCGCCCAGCGCGGGTCGTCGGCGTGCGCCGCGTCCCATTGCTCGACGATCTGCCAGCCCGGGTGCTGCTTCAGGAACAGCCTGTGCGCCTTCTGCACGACCGGCCACGACGCGTCGTCGATGAGGACGAGCGCCTCGTCGGCGAGCAGCGGCTCGACGGCGGCGAGCGCGAGGTAGTGCGACAGCAGCGTGTGCTCGCCGTCGTAGAAGTAGACCCCGACGGGGCGATCGAGTGCGCCGGGGCGCACCATGAGCTTGAAGCAGTCACCCTCGAGCAGCGTGACGTCGGCCTCCCCGGCGTGGGTCTCGAGGTTCGTCATGAGTTCGCGACGCGCGAGCTCTCCCGCCATGCCGAACTCCATGAAGTTCTCCATCGCGACGAACGTCTTGTCGCCGTTGCCCTGCACGGCAGCGCAGATCGAGCGGCCCTTGAACGTGCCGACCTCGAGGTATGCCTCGTCGGCGGGCATCGTCGCGGCGGCATGGTTGAGGACGGCGAGCTCGTTGGGCGCGGTGTACCCCGCGACGTCGTCGCACAGGGCCGACCAACGCGGGTCGATCGGTTCCGACGTCGCGGGCTCACCGGCGAAAAGGGCCGGCAGGTCGCGGAAGAAGGTCGAGGTGTCCATGGCGGTCCGTCCGTCGTGAGGGTCAAGAAGTGCGCGCGCGTACCGCGCGGTAACCGGTGACCATGGTCACACGTCGGGCGCACTTTCGCATGCGGTGTTCGCCAACTCGCGCGTCGCCCCGCCCGGGGCGAACCTCACCGTGCGGCGCCCTCGCGTTGCACCTGCGGCGCGAGCCACGTCCAGATCATCGCGGCGCCGCGCGGGGTGAAGTGCAGCGTGTCCTCGTAGAGGCTCACCCCGTTGATGACGGAGCGGTACCCGGCGCTGCACGTCTGGGCGTGCAGGTCGGCGAGCACCGCATCGGGGTGATGCTTCACCCACGCCGCGATGACGCCGTTCGCCCAGCCGACGGCGGCGTCGCTCGAGCCCTGCTCGGCGAAGAAGCGCAACGACGGATCGAGTCGCACCGGGTCGATGCGTCGGCACGGGAGATTGACGACGACCGTGCGCTCGACACCTGCGGCGCGGGCTCGCTGCGCCCACGAGTCGAGGGCCAGCTCGATCGACTTCGCGCCCTGCGGCGTCTGCGGCGCGGCGAGCACGCCGTCAAGGCGGTGCGTCGTGAGGAAGTGGGCGTCACCGACGATGACGAGAGTGCGCGCGTGCGCGTCGCGCAACTGCTTCTCGACGCCCGCGCGCCAGCTCGCGCAGCGCGTGGACTCGGCGACGTCCTGGCCGTCGTGGCTGATCGGCGCGGGCACGAGGTCGCAGCCGATCATCGTCGCATCGCTCATCGACAGGTCGGTGTAGACCGACGGCGAAAAACCTTGCGCGAGTGAGGAACTCACGCTGTCGCCCACGATGCCGGCGTCCTGGTGCGCGCCCGTGCGGTACGCGGGCGTCCCCGCGACGAGCGGCGGCACGTCCGTCGGCACGCCGGGTGCGCTCGTGCGGGCCTGGGCGGCGCTCGCCACCGCGAGCACCCCCGACGCGCCGATGGCGAGGGCCCGGCGACGGCTGCGTCGCAGGTGCGGCCACATGCCACGCAACCCGTCCTGCAGGATCGGCGCCTCGAGGTAGCGGAAGCTCACGACGGCGAGCGCGAACGTCACGACGAACTGGAGGAACCCGAGCGCGGGCTGCGGCACGTCGGGGCGCAGCCACAGGTGCACCGGCCAGTGGTAGAGGTAGAGGCCGTAGGAGATCTGTCCGACGAAGGCCAGCGGCCGCCAGCCGAAGACGCGGTTGATGGCAAGGCCGCGCGGGTCGATGCTCGACCAGCCCATGAGCGAGGCGCCAAGCGCGAACAGCAGCACGCCGCCCTTCGCGTAGACCCACTCGGTCTGCGCGTCGAGCAGGAATACCGCGCTGATCGACACGATCGTGCCGAGGACGCCGAGGGTCTGTGTCACCTCGCGCGACGGCAGGCGCGGCCCCCGTCCGTCGGCGCCGACGCCGAAGGCGAACCCGAACGCGACACCGACGAGCAACGCCTGCACGCGGGTGTCGGTGCCGTAGTACAGGCGCGCCTGATCCTCGAACGAGGCGAGCCCGAGGTGCGCCGTCCACCACGCACTGAGGCAGGCGAGCGCCATGACGAGGGTGAAGCGCAGGCGGCGCGAGCGCGTGAGTGCGCAGATCGCGAGGATGAGGAACGGGATGACGACGTAGAACTGCTCCTCGACGGACAGCGTCCAGGCGTGACGCAGCGGCGACGGGTTACCGATCTGGTCGAAGTAGCTGTCGCTCCGGCCGATCAACCTCCAGTTGAGGTAGAAGCCCAGGGTGGCGAGTGCGTCGCCGCCGAACTGCTTCTGCTGGGCGGGTTGCTCGAAGAAGGCGGTGTGCGTCAGCACTGCGGCGACGAGGACGAACATCGCCGGCAGCACGCGCCGCGCGCGACGCAGGTAGAAGCGGCGCACGTCGATGCGACCGGTGCGCTGACGTTCCTTGATGAGGATGCGCGCGATGAGGAAGCCGGAGAACACGAAGAAGTGGTTGATGCCCACCCAGCCGCCGACGAGGCCCGTCGCGCCGAAGTGATACGCGATGACGAGCAGGACGAACAGGCCGCGGTAGCCGTCCATGGCCGCGTAACGATCGGTGCGGGGACGCTCGACACGGCTCCCGCGCGAGCGTGCGGATGTGCTCATCGTCTGGCCACCATGTTCATCGGGCTGCCTCGTTCATCGGGCGGCCGCCACGATCTGCGGCGCGAGCCAGCCCCAGATCATCGGGGTCGCCTCGGGCGAGAAGTGGATGCCGTCGTCGTAGAGCGTGATGCCGTGGCGAGTCGGCTGGTACGACGAACCGCACACCGCGCCCGCGAGGTCGAGGACGGGCACGTGGTGTTCCTTCGCCCACGCCGTGATGATCGCGTTGACCCGTTTCGGGTGCCCAGCCTCGGCGACGAGTTGGGGGAACTTGTCGAAGTCGCCACGGTACTCGGGCGGCACCTGCAGTTCGTCGATGGTGCGGCACGGCACGGTCGTGACGGCGAACTTCGCCGCGCCCGAGGTGCGCGCGGTGGTGAGGGTCTTCGTCAGCGTGCGGGTGATGAGGTCGCGGTAGGCCGCGTCGTCGAGCCACAGCACCTTGCCGTCGACGTCGTGACGCAGTGCGAGGTAGAGCGTCGGCATGAGCACGGCCAGCCGGGAGTCGGAAGAACGCACCGTGGGCCCGAACGCCGCCTTCGCCTCGCGACACGGCGCGTCGTTGGGTTGCTGACGCGTCGCCGTCCACTGCACGGGCGCGTCGAGCAGGTCGCAGCCGGGGGCGCCGGCGTTCGTCACGACGAGGTTCGAGAAGTTGTCCTTCGGCATGCGCTGGGCGAGGAAGTACGGCACCGAGTCGCCGTACAGCGTGACGGCGAGTGGTCGGGCGGGCGGCGTGTACGTCGCCTGGCCTTCGACGAGCGTCGGGATGTGCGCGACGTACTGCGGGTACTGCGGCGCAGACACCTCGTGGGCCGCCGTGCTCGCCCCGGCGGGGATGGCCAGCGCCGCGACGAGGACCCCGACGAGACCGACGGCGCCCGCGCCGCCCGCGCGCCGCCCACCGAAGGCCCGCACCCCGCGCTTGATGACGGGCTTCTCGAGCCAGCGGTAGCTCGCGTCGGCGGCGGCGTACGAGAGCACGAGCGTCGCCACCGCGAGCGGGATGACGTGCCCGTGACCGAAGGCGCGCACGAGCCACAGGTAGATGGGCCAGTGGTAGAGGTACAGCCCGTAGGAGATCTTGCCGGTGTGCACCGCGAGACGGTTGGCGTGCAGCCGCACCAGGGGGGTGGGCACGCGTTGGGCGCACCCGATGATCCACGCGAGGCCGGCGAGGCTCGTGAGGAGCATCCCGCCGCGGGTGAACATCCAGTCACTCAGCGGCTCGATGAGCGCGATGCCTGCGAGCGTCGCGACGAGGCCGACCCAACCGAGGATCTCGAGCCGGCGGTCTCCCGCATCGAGCGGATCGCGACGATCCCGTGCCCGCAGCAGCCCACCACCACGTCCACGATGCCCCGTCCACACGCCCGCCGCGACACCGAGGGCGAGGGCCTGCATGCGCACGTCGGTGCCGTAATAGGCGTGTGCCTGCCCGCCCGGTGAGTCGAGATCGATCGTCGACGCCCACGCCGCCGACGCGAGCGCGAGGACGACGAACCCCGCGGTGCGCGCGCTGCGGCGGTGCGCGTACGTCAGCGCCGCGATGATGAGCAGCGGCACGACGAGGTAGAACTGCTCCTCCACCGACAGGCTCCACGCATGGCGCGTGATGCTCGGGTGGGTGAACTCCTCGAAGTACTGATCGTCGCGCAGCACGAGGCGCCAGTTCATGACGTACGTCAGGGTCGCGAGGATGTCGCCGCGCAGGTACGTGCGCTCCGCGGCTGGCGCGAACGCCCACCCGTCGAGGGTGACGGCGCCGACCATGACCAGCAGCGCCGGCGCGAGGCGACGCACGCGCCGTCGGTAGAACTCACGCACGCTGATCCACCCGAACTCACGCTGCTCGGCGAGCAGCAGGCGCGTGATGAGGAACGCCGAGAGGATGAAGAAGACGTTCATGAGGATCCACGCGCCGGGCAGGAACGTCAGTACACCGACGTGCCACAGCATGAACACGACCATGCTGTAGCCGCGGATGCCGTCGAGCCCGGGGCGGTAGGCGAACAGTTTTGAGGCCATCGTCGTTTCTCCTGGCCTCGTTTCGCGGGGCCGGTACGGGCAGCGTCAGTCGCGCTCTTGGTCCGACAGGCGCTTGCGCCCGCGCGCGGTGCGGCGCTCGTGCACGTCGTCGTCCTCGCCGTCGTCGCCTGCGGCCCGCTCGACCTTCCCGATGCGCACGCCGCGCTCGTGGCGCTCTGCGTCGCGGTCCTCGTCACCGAGGCGTGCACGACGTGCGGGACGCTCCTCGGCGTCACGACGCTCGCGCCGCGCGGGACGCACCGGACGCTCGTCGTCATCGTCGTCGTGCTCGTCATAACGGTCGTAGCGCTCGCGTCCGCGTGCGGCGCGCCCGGAGCCGTGCGTGCCGAACAGGAGGTAGCCGAGCGCGGCGGTGGTGAGCGCGAGCGCGAGGAACAGCAGCGCGCGGTGCAGCGATTGCCCCTCGATGATGTTGCACTGCCCCTTCGCGAGGCCGGAGGTGTTGGGGGACATCGGCGAACCGCAGCCGAACAGGCTGCCGTCCTTGCCCCGGAAGTTCGTCGGGGAGACGAAGAAGTAGACCGCGACGGCCAGGAGCAGCGCGGAGATGATGGCAGCGATCTTCGTGCCGGTCGCGAGACCCGTGGGGCCCGCCTCATCGTTCGTGTTCAGCATGACCGCATGCTAGCGGTGGATTCACCTGCAATGAGGTGTATGTCACAAATACACTCAGGGCTTCGAACGAATGACTCGTGGAAGAGGATCGACCGTGGCTCGCCGCCCCCACACCCCCCTGACATACCGCCCGGCCCTCGACGGCCTGCGGGCGCTCGCGGTGCTCGGTGTCCTCGTGTTCCACCTGTGGCCGAACGCGGCGCGCGGCGGGTGGCTCGGCGTCGACCTGTTCTTCGTCCTGTCCGGCTACCTCATCACGACGCTGCTCGTGCGCGAGTACGTCCAACGCGGCGGCATCGACCTGCGCGGGTTCTGGCTGGCACGCGCCCGACGGCTCATGCCGACGCTCGTCGTCGTCCTTCTCGCGGTGCTCGTCATGGCGACGTTCTGGACGTTGCCGTCGCGTCGTTACGCCGTCTCGCTCGACGTGCTCTCGACCCTCGCGTACGTCGCGAACTGGCACTTCATCTCCGGTGACGAGGCCTACTTCGCCTCGAACGGCACGCCCTCTCCCCTGCGTCACGCATGGTCGCTCGCCATCGAGGAGCAGTACTACCTGCTGTTCCCGCTCCTGCTGCTCGCGCTCACGCGGTTCCTCACGCGCCGCCGCCACCTCGCGTTCTGGTTGCTCACGCTCGCTGCTGCGTCGGCGCTGTGGATGGCGCACCTGTACGTGCCCGGCGTCGACCCGACGCGCGTCTACTACGGCACCGACACCCGCGCGTTCGAACTGCTCATCGGCGCCGCCGCGGGTGCCTGGATCGGGCCGTCGCAGTGGGGTCATGCGCGCCCCGCGCCGTGGCTGCTGTGGCTCGAACGTCTCGCGTGGCCGGCGCTCTTCGCGCTGGTCATCGCGATGCTGACGTTCGACGAGTCGTCGTCCGGGCTGTTCCGTGGCGGGCTCGTCGCGTTCTGCGTCGTCGCGCTCGTGCCGATCCTCGCGGCAGCCTCGCCGCACCCGAACAGCTTCCAGCACGTGCTGTCGTTCGAGTGGCTGCGCCGGCTCGGGCTCATCAGCTACGCGCTGTACCTGTGGCACTGGCCGCTGCACGTCTACCTCGCGCCCGAGCGTCTCGGCCTCGACGCGGCGTGGGCGGGCGTCGTCCAGGCCGTCGCCGCCCTCGTGCTCGCGACGGCGACCTACCGCTTCGTGGAGCAGCCCGTGCGCCGTGGCGGGGTGCGCGCCCTGTGGCCGCGCTCGCCTGCACCTCGTCGGCTCGCCCCGATCGCGGCCGCCGCGGCGGCACTCGTCGTCGCCGGTGGGGCGTTGGCGCTACCGCACGTCTCGGGTGGCGGTTCCGATCTGGAAGCCGGTTCGGGTGGCGGCGAACTGACGTACGCGATGAAGACATACACGCCCGGTGAGGACGTCAAGGCGATCCTCGTCGGCAACTCGATCCCGCACAGCCTGTTCGCCAACTTCCCGCAGACACGCTTTCCCGACCTGCAGCTGACGGAATCAGCGAGCTTTGGATGCACGACGTTCGCCGGGCAGGAGAGCAGTGGCGGCCAGCCGGTGCCGTCGCTGTCGAAGTGCGACCAGTTCCATGACGACTGGTACTACGGCCTCGCCGGGCGCGACACGATGCTGTATTTCCTGCCGCAGAACCTGCTCAACGACTACGCGGTCGACGGACGGATGCTTCGCGCCGGCAGCGCCGAGCATGACGCGTTCGTGCGCTCCAGCCTCGACGGCGTCGCGCAGAAGGCGAAGCAGCAGAACATCACCCACCCCTACCTCGTCGACCTGTCGTGCCACCGCGTGCCGACGATAGGAACCGACCCGACGGTCGTCGCGACCAACGACACCGCGAAGGTCGAGCATCTCAACGACGTGGCGAAGGGCTGGGCGAGTTCCAACGGAGTCACCCTCATCGACCAGTTCGGCTTCCTCTGCCCCGGCGGGCAGTATCACGGCCGCATCAACGGCGTGAACCTCTACGCCGATGGGCTGCACTTCACCAGCGAGTCCGGCCCGATCTTCTGGAACTGGCTCGCCCCGCAGATCCAGCAGCACGGTGACGGGTCGGGCGCGTCCAGCACCAGCTCGTCGAGTGCGTCAAGCACCAGCGGCCGATGAGCCTGCACGCCGTCGTCCTGGCCGGTGGGTACGGCACCCGGCTGCTGCCGTTCACGCGCCGCACGCCGAAGCACCTGTTGCCGATCGGTGACGAACCCGTCATCGCGCACCAACTTCATCGTCTCGCGGCGGCGGGCGTCGAATCCGTCGTGCTCGCGACCTCGTACCACGCGGACGCCTTTCGTCCGGCGCTGGGTGACGGCGACGCGTACGGCGTCCGGTTGCGCTACAGCCGTGAGGAGCATCCGCTCGGCACCGGTGGCGCGCTGCGTCACGCGTGCGGGTTGCTCGATCTCGCGTCCGACGACGACGTGCTCGTCCTCAACGGCGACCTCATCACCGAGCATGACCTCGGCGCGCAGGTCGCCGCGCACCGGGCGCACCGGGAGTGTGCCGTTCGCGCCGGCGACGCACCCCCGGTGCTCGCCACGATCCACGGACGCGCCGTGCCCCACGCGTCGGCGTACGGGTTGCTACACCTCGACGAGGCCGGGCGCGTCACGGCGTTCGAGGAGAAGCCGCCAGGCGCGCCTGCGGGCGTCGTCAACGCGGGCACGTACGTCGTCTCCCCCGCCCTGGTCGATCTCGTGCCCGTCGACGCGGTCGTCTCCCTCGAACGCGAGGTGTTTCCTGAGGCGAGCGAGCGAGGCGGGGTGTTCGTCCACCGCGACGACGCACCGTTCCACGACATCGGCACGCCCGCCGCCCTGCTGGCGGCGAACCTCGCCTGGGCGCGTGAGCGTGACCTCGACGCCGTCGACCTGCGGGCGGGGGCGGTTGCTGGCACCCCTGACGCGGGTGCTATCCGCGGCAGCCTGCTGCTGGGCGGATCACGCGTCGCCGCCGACGCCATCGTGAACGGCTGCATCATCGGGCCCGGCGCGGTCGTGGGGGCGGGCGCCGTGCTGGACGACTGCGTCATCGGGGACGACGCCGTCGTCACACCGGGTGTGCGCGCCCGCCGTGTGACACTCGACGTGGGTGAGCGACTGGGCCAAGAGCCCCATCAACGGCTCGAAGGGTCCCCGGCCGAAACCGTGGGCCCCCGGGCCCGAAGCGGTGATGAGCACCTCCGAGATGAGTGAAAAAGATCCCCAACCGGAATCTTCCACTCTAGGTCGGCTGCTCGGCCGAGAGGCAGCTGCGAACGTTTTCTTCTCACCGGCCGACCCGACGTGCCGGCTGTCGACCCTCACGGGCGGCGGCCGTCAGTGCTCGGCGTCCTGCCAGCTGCGTCCGGTGCCGACGTTGACGTCGAGCGGCACCGCGAGGTCGGCGGCCGCACCCATCTGCTCGCGCACGATGCGTTCGACTTCGTCGCGTTCGCCCGCGCCGACCTCGACGATGAGTTCGTCGTGCACCTGCAGGAGCACCCGCGAGCGCAGGTTCGCCGCGCGCAACGCCTCGTCGACGCCGAGCATGGCCTTCTTCATGATGTCGGCCGCCGAGCCCTGGATCGGCGCGTTGAGCGCCATCCGCTCGGCCATGTCGCGGCGCTGACGGTTGTCGCTCGTCAGGTCGGGCAGGTAGCGGCGCCGACCCATCATCGTCTCGGTGTAGCCGGTCGCGCGCGCGTCGTCGACGATCTGACGCAGGTAGTCGCGCACCCCACCGAAGCGTTCGAAGTAGCCGTCCATGAGGCGCTGCGCCTCGGCCGTGGAGATGCGCAGCTGCTTGCTCAGGCCGAACGCCGACAGCCCGTACGCGAGGCCGTACGACATCGCCTTGACCTTCGCGCGCATCTCGGAGGTCACCTCGCTCGGCTCGACGCCGAACACGCGTGAGCCGACGAACCGGTGCAGGTCCTCGCCGTCGTTGAAGGCCTGGATGAGGCCCTCGTCGCCGGACAGGTGCGCCATGACTCGCATCTCGATCTGGCTGTAGTCGGCGGACATGAGGCAGTCGTAGCCCTCGCCGACCACGAAGACACGACGGATGCGTCGACCCGATTCGGTGCGGATCGGGATGTTCTGCAGGTTCGGGTCGGTCGAGCTGAGACGCCCGGTCGCCGCAATCGTCTGCTGGTAGGTGGTGTGGATGCGGCCGTCGTCACCGATCGACTTGATGAGGCCCTGCACCGTCGAGCGCAGCTTCGAGGCGTCACGGTGACGAAGCAGCGCGTCGAGGAACGGGTGCGGCGCCTTCTCCGACAGGTCGGCGATCGCCTCGGCGTCCGTCGTGTACCCCGTCTTCGTCTTCTTGGTCTTCGGCAGGCCCAGGGTCTCGAACAGCACGACCTGCAACTGCTTCGGCGAGCCGAGGTTGACCTGCTCGCCACCGATCGCGTCCCACGCGTCCTGCTGCGCGGCGACGACCTGCGCGTCGTAGTCGGCTTCGAGTTCGTGCAGCGCGTCGAGGTCGACGGCGATGCCTGCCTGCTCCATCGTCGCGAGCACCTCGACGATCGGCAGCTCGAGCTCGGCCATGAGCTCGATGCCACCGACGTCGGCGACCGCCTCGTCGAGCGCGGCGGCCAGGGTCGCGACGGCCGCGGCGCGCGCCATGGCGTCGTCGCCCTGCGTAGCGCCGACGTCACCGAGGTCGAGCATCCCCTGACCGGCTGCCTGCTTGCCGGTCTCGGGCAGTTCGATGTGGCAGTAGCGCAGCAGCAGATCCTCGAACCCGTACGAGCGCTGGTCGGGTCGCACGAGGTAGGCCGCGATGGCGGTGTCGTTCGTCAGCCCGGCGAGGGTGAGACCGCGCGCGGCGAGGGCGTGCATCGGGCCCTTCGCGTCATGCAGGGCCTTCGCCTTCGTCACGTCGGCGAGCCACTCGGCAAGCGCCTGCTCGTCCTCGGGTGCGAGGGTCGTCAGGTCGACGTACGCGGCGCGGCCGCTCCCGTCGGCGATCGCCAGGCCGCTCGCGTCACCCGCGCCCTTCGCCCACGTGCCGTCGACGAACAGCCCGGCGCGCCCGGTGATACCGGCGAGCCACGTCTCGACCTCGCCGTCGCCGAGCACGACGCCGTCGACGCTGACGTCGCCCTCCGCCTCGGGCTGCGCCGTGCCGAGCGTCGCGAACAGGCGGTCGCGCAGCACCTTGAACTCGAGACCGTCGAAGACGCGGTGCACCTCGTCACGGTTCCAGTCGTGGCGTGCGAGGTCGTCCGGCGTCACGGGCAGCGGCACGTCGACGAGCAGCTGGTTGAGGCGTCGGTTGCGCAGCACGCCATCGAGGTGGGCGCGCACGTTCTCGCCGGCCTTGCCCTTGATCTGGTCGACGTTGGCGACGAGGCCCTCGAGGTCGCCGTACTGCCCGATCCACTTCGCGGCCGTCTTGGGGCCGACACCGGGCACGCCGGGCAGGTTGTCGCTCTTCTCGCCGACGAGCGCGGCGAGGTCGCTGTAGCGCTCGGGCGGCACGCCGTACTTCTCCTCGACGGCGGCGGGCGTCATGCGCGTCAGCTCCGAGACGCCCTTGACGGGGTACAGCACGGTGACGTTGTCGCGCACGAGCTGCAGCGCGTCGCGGTCGCCGGAGCACAGGAGCACCTCGTCGAAACCGGCCTGCGTCGCCTGGGTGGTGAGTGTCGCGAGGATGTCGTCGGCCTCGTACCCGTCGAGTTCGAGGTGCGTGACGCCCATCGCGTCGAGCACCTCCTTGACGAGGCTCACCTGCCCCTTGAACTCGCTCGGCGTCGTCGCACGGCCCGCCTTGTACTCGGCGTACTCCTCGCTGCGGAACGTCTGACGCGACACGTCGAACGCGACGGCGAGGTGCGTCGGTTCCTCGTCGCGCAGCAGGTTGATGAGCATCGACGTGAAGCCGTACACGGCGTTCGTGTGCTGCCCCGTCGAGGTCGAGAAGTTCTCCGCGGGCAGCGCGAAGAAGGCCCGGTAGGCGAGGGAATGTCCGTCCAACAACAACAAGCGCTTCACACGTGGCAGCCTATGTCCCAGCACCGACAACCCGAAAGGCGAGACCATGACGAGCTCCCCCACGCCCGAGAACGCAACCCACGCGCCCGAGATGACGCAGGAGCAGATGCTCGACGAACTCGCGCAGATGAGCCGCGGCACGCTCGACGAGCGCATGGGCATCCGCGTGCTCGAGGCCTCCCCCGAGCGTGTCGTCGCGACGATGCCCGTCGAGGGCAACACGCAGCCGTTCGGGTTGCTGCACGGCGGCGCGAACGTCGTCATCGCCGAGAGCGTCGGCTCCATCGGCGCGAACATGGCCGCCGGGCCGGGACGATTCGCCGTCGGGCTCGACATCAACGCGACGCATCACCGTTCCGCGAGGAGCGGCATCGTGACGGCGACCGCGACGGCGCTGTCGATCGGGCGCACCCTCGCGGCGTACGACGTCGTCATCACCGACGATGAGGGCAATCGCACCTGCACCGCCCGCATCACGTGCATGCTGCGGGATCTGCCGAAGGGCTGAGACGTCTCCTCTGGCGACGAAGGGTTGTGGAGGCTCGCGATACCCATCGCCCGAACCTCCACAACCCTTCTCGCGTCAGGCGTCGCCGAACTCGGCGATGACGCCGTCGCAGACCTGCTGCATCGACAGACGACGATCCATCGCGGTCTTCTGGATCCAGCGGAACGCCGCGGGTTCGTCGAGGCCGAGCTTGGTGGTGAGGATGCCCTTCGCCCGGTCGAGTTGTTTGCGCGTCTCGAGCTTGGCGTTGATCGCCGCGAGTTCGTCACGCAGGGCGCGCATCTCGCGCCATCGGCGGGTCGCGACGGTGAGCGCCGGGCCGAGGTCGTTCCAGGTGAACGGTTTGACGACGTAGGCCATGACGCCCGCGTCGCTCGCGCGTTCGACGAGGTGGCGGTCGCTGAACGCCGTCAGGAGGACGACGGGGGTGAGGCCGTCGGCGCCGATCTCCTCGGCGGCGCTGATGCCATCCTTGCGGGGCATCTTGACGTCGAGCAGCGCGAGGTCGGGTCGGTGCTCGGCGATCGCAGCCACGGCCGCTTCCCCGTCGCTGACGGCGGCGACGACGTCGTAGCCGCCCGCATCGAGCATCTCGACGAGGTCGAGGCGGATGAGAGATTCGTCCTCCGCCACGACGACGCGCAGGCGCTGGTCTTGGTCGCTCGTCTCACTCACGGCGAAAATCCTACGCGTCCTGGCGCGAGAACTCGGACGCGGTACGGATCTGCTCGTCGCTGGGGCGTACGCCGGTGTAGAGGACGAACTGCTCGGCGGCCTGCAGCGCGATGACCTCGGCGCCGGTGATGACGTTCTTGCCCCGCTCCCGCGCGGCGACGACGAGCGGCGTGTCGCTCGGGCTCGCGACGACGTCGAAGATCCAGGTCGCCGCGTCGATCTCGTCGGTGGTGAAGCTCAACTGCCCCTCGCCCTCGCCGCCGGCCATGCCGAGGGGCGTGACGTTGACGAGGACGTCGGTGCCTTCCGGCACATCGCGCGAGTGCTCCCAGCCGTATTGCGCGGCGAGCTTCTCCCCCGCCTCGACGTTGCGCGCGACGACCGTTCCGTGCGTGAAGCCGGTGTCGCGGCAGGCGGCGACGACCGCCTTGCCCATGCCGCCCGAGCCGCGCACGGCGATGCGCAGGTCGGTCGGCACGCCGTGGGTCTGCAGCAGCGACGCGACGGCGACGTAATCGGTGTTGTAGCCGGTGAGGACGCCGTCGTCGTTGACGATCGTGTTGACGGAGTTGATGGCCTTCGCCGATTCGTCGAGCGCGTCGAGCATCGGGATGACCTGTTCCTTGAACGGCATGCTCACTGCCGCGCCCCGGATCGGCAGCCCCCTGATGCCGGCGACGGCCTGCGCGAGATCAACCGGCGAGAACGCCTTGTAGACGAAGTCGAGCCCCAGCTCGTCATAGAGCCGGTTGTGGAAGCGCGTGCCGATGTTGCTCGGGCGCCCCGACATCGAGATGCACAGCTGCGTGTCCTTGGAGAGCATGCGCGCCAGCCTAGCGCCGCCGCCGCGGAACGACGAAGGGCTCGACCTCGACGGTCGAGCCCTGTGCGCGTGCCGACGGGGGGATTCGAACCCCCACGCCTTGCGGCAAAGCATTTTGAGTGCTCCGTGTCTGCCATTCCACCACGTCGGCTGGTGCCCGCTCACCTTACCCGAACGCGCGCTGCCCCCGCGCACCGGGCGCGGGGGCAGCAGCGCCGATCAAGGACTGAGGCAGGATCAGTTCTGCGCGGCGGCGCTACGGGCCTTCTCGTGGTCCTCGTAGGCCGGCGCGACGCGGTTCTTCGCGTCGCCGATCTTGTGCACGCGCAGCGCGTTCGTCGAACCGGGGATGCCGGGAGGCGAACCGGCGGCGATGACGACGAGGTCACCCTCGATGCAGCGACCGTCGCCGAGGAAGATCTCGTCGACCTGCATCGACATCTCGTCCGTGTGCTTGACCTTCGGGCTGCACTCCGTCTGCACGCCCCACACGAGCGCGAGCTGCGAACGCACCGTCTCCGACGGCGTGAACGCGACGATCGGCAGGCGCGGACGCAGACGCGACATGCGCTGCGCCGAGTCGCCCGTCGTCGTGAAGTTGACCAGATGCGTGCACCTGAGCGTCTCCCCCACCTCGACGGCGGCCTTCGTCACGACGCCGCCCTTCGTGTGCGGCTGGATGCCGAGGTCGGGCACGCGCTCGAGGCCGTGCTCCTCCGTCGAGGAGATGATGCGCGCCATCGTCTTGACCGTCTCGATCGGCCACGCACCGACCGACGTCTCCCCCGACAGCATGACGGCGTCCGCGCCGTCGAGCACCGCGTTGGCGCAGTCGGAGGCCTCGGCGCGCGTCGGGCGCGGATTCTCGATCATCGACTCGAGCACCTGCGTCGCGACGATGACGGGCTTCGCCGCGCGGCGCGCGAGCTCGATGGCACGCTTCTGCACGATCGGCACGTCCTCGAGCGGCAGTTCCACGCCGAGGTCACCGCGCGCGACCATGATGCCGTCGAACGCCTCGATGATCTCGATGAGGTTCTCGACCGCCTGCGGCTTCTCGATCTTCGCGATGACGGGGCGACGGATGCCCACCTCGTCCATGATCTCGTGGCAGCGCGTGATGTCGGCGGCGTCGCGCACGAACGACAGCGCGATGAGGTCGGCGCCGGCCTTCAACGCCCAGCGCAGGTCAGCCTCGTCCTTCTCGCTGAGCGCGGGCACGCTCACCGCGACACCGGGCAGGTTGATGCCCTTGTTGTTCGAGACGCGGCCCGGCACGACCACCTCGGTCACGACGTCCGTGGCCGTCACCTCGACCGCGCGCAGCGCGACCTTGCCGTCGTCGACGAGCAGCATGTCGCCGACGTTGACGTCGCCCGGCAGGCCCTTGTACGTCGTGCCGACGCGCTCGGAGTCACCGTCGACGTCCTCGGTCGTGATGGTGAAGCGGTCGCCCTTCGCGAGGTCGACCGGGCCCGCGGAAAAACGAGCGGTGCGGATCTTCGGGCCCTGCAGGTCGGCGAGGACGCCGACGGCGCGACCCGTCGCCGCAGCGGCGGCGCGGACGTGGTCGTACCGGGTCTGGTGCTCCTCGTACGAACCGTGGGAGAGGTTGAAGCGGGCGACGTCGAGGCCGGCCTCGACGAGCTCACGCGTCCGTTCGGCAGAGTCGGTAGCAGGGCCAAGGGTGGCAACAATTTTCGCGCGACGCATGCTGCCAACCCTATCGCCCGCGCGAGCGTTCCCTCAGTCGACCATCTCGCCCGGTGAGACCCCCGTCACCGTACTCGCGGGTAGGCCCGCGACGACGCGGAAACCCCCGCCGCCACGAGGGCGGCAGGGGCTTCCACGACGCGCGATCAGGCGTCAACACATGCGGACGATCACACCGTCAGCGGACGATCCGTCGGCTTGATCGGCGCGGGCAACGTCGAGTCACCCATGAGCCACATGTCGACGCCGCGCGCCGCGCTGCGGCCCTCGGCGATCGCCCACACGATGAGCGACTGGCCGCGCCCACAGTCACCGGCGACGAACACGCCGGGCACGCTCGACATGTAGTTCGCGTCGCGCTGCACGTTGCTGCGCTCGTCGGTGTCGACGCCGAGCTGCTCGAGCAGACCCTCGCCCTGCGGGCCGAGGAAGCCCATCGCGAGCAGCACGAGCTGCGCCGGGATGACTCGCTCCGAGCCTTCGACCTCCTCGAACTTGCCGTCGACGAACTTCACCTCGACGATCTTCAGACCGCTGACGTTGCCGTCGTCGTCCGCGAGGATCTCCTTCGTCGAGGCGGAGTAGACGCGCTCGCCACCCTCCTCGTGCGCCGAGGCGACGCGGAAGATCATCGGGTACGTCGGCCACGGCTGGTTGGCCGGACGCTCCTCGCCGGGCTGCGGCATGATCTCGAGGCTCGTCACCGACTTCGCGCCCTGACGCAGCGCCGTACCGATGCAGTCGGCTCCGGTGTCGCCACCACCGATGACGACGACGTCCTTGCCGGTCGCGAGGATCTGACCCTCGACCTCGCCGCCGAGCGCGACGCGGTTGGCCTGGGGCAGGTACTCCATCGCCTGGTACGTGCCCGTGTGCTCGCGCCCCGGCACCGGCAGGTCGCGACGCACCGTCGCGCCCATCGCGAGGACGACGGCGTCGTAGCGCGAGCGCAGCTGCTCCGCCGTCAGCGTCACGCCGATCTCGGTGTTGCAGCGGAAACGGGTGCCCTCGGCCTTCATCTGCTCGATGCGACGATCGAGGATGCCCTTCTCCATCTTGAACTCGGGGATGCCGTAGCGCATCAGGCCACCGGGGGCGTCGTCGCGCTCGAACACGGCGACGGTGTGCCCGGCGCGCGTCAGCTGCTGCGCGGCGGCGAGGCCCGCGGGCCCCGAACCGACGACGGCGACCGTCTTGCCCGTCAGGCGCGTCGGCACCTGCGGCGTGACGTAACCACGCTCGAAGCCCTCCTCGACGACCGTCTTCTCGACCTGCTTGATCGTGACGGCGGGCTGGCTGATGCCGAGCACGCACGCCGTCTCGCAGGGCGCGGGGCACAGGCGTCCGGTGAACTCGGGGAAGTTGTTCGTGGCGTGGAGGCGCTCGATGGCCTCCTCCCACTCACCCTTCCACGACAGGTCGTTCCACTCGGGGATGAGGTTGCCGAGGGGGCAGCCCGAGTGACAGAACGGGATGCCGCAGTCCATGCATCGGCCGGCCTGACGCTGCAGGGTGCCGAGCTGCTGCTCCTCGTACACCTCCTTCCAGTCGCGGATGCGAACGGGAACGGGGCGACGTTCGGGCAGCTCGCGCTCCCGGGTCTTGAGGAATCCGCGGGGGTCAGCCACGTCAACTCACCTCCATGATCTTGTCCCACACCTGGGCGCTGTCGGGGTCGACGCCCATGCCTTCGGCGTCCTTGCGGATGCTCAGCACGCGCTGGTACTCACGCGGCGTGACGAGCGAGAAACGGACGAGGCTCGCAGGCCAGTCGTTCAGCAACGACTCGGCGACGGATGAACCCGTCTCGGCGGCGTGCTTCGTCAGCAGCTCCTTGACGACGTCCTCGTCCTCGGCGCGCAGACCGGTGACCTCGACGAGCTCGCGGTTGACGAGGTCGGCGTCGAGATCGAGGACGTACGCCTCACCGCCCGACATGCCGGCCGCGAAGTTGCGTCCGGTCGCGCCGAGGATGAGCACGCGACCACCGGTCATGTACTCGCAGCCGTGATCGCCCACGCCCTCGACGACGGCCGTCGCTCCCGAGTTGCGGACGCAGAAGCGTTCGCCGACCTCGCCGCGCAGGAAGATCTCACCGCTGGTCGCGCCATAACCGATGACGTTGCCCGCGATGGCGTTCTCCTCGGCGACGAGGGCCGTCTCGGTGTCGGGACGGATGATGATGCGCCCACCCGACAGGCCCTTGCCGACGTAGTCGTTGCCCTCGCCGACGAGCCGCAGCGTCAGGCCCTTCGGGATGAAGGCGCCGAAGCTCTGCCCGCCCGCACCGCGCAGCGTGATGTCGACGAAGTCGTCGTGGAGCAATTCATCGAGGTAGCGCTTGGTCAACTCGTGGCCGAGCATCGTGCCGACGGTGCGGTTGACGTTCGACACCTTCGTCTCGAACGCGACCGGCGTCTTGTGCTCGATGGCGTCCTTCGCCTTCGCGATGAGTTCGTTGTCGAGCGCAGCGTCGAGGTGGTGATCCTGACCCTGCGTGTTGAACAGCTCACCGCCGAACGGCATCTTCGCTTTCGCGAAGATCGGCGCGAGGTCGAGACCACTGGCCTTCCAGTGCTCGACGGCCTCGTCTGTGTCGAGCGCCTCGACGTGCCCGACGGCCTCCTCGATCGAACGGAAACCGAGCTCGGCGAGGATCTCGCGCACCTCCTCGGCGATGTACTCGAAGAACGTCTCGACGAACTCCGGCTTGCCGCTGAAACGCTCGCGCAGCTCCGGGTTCTGCGTCGCGATGCCGACCGGGCAGGTGTCGAGGTGACACACGCGCATCATGATGCAGCCGCTGACGACGAGGGGCGCGGTTGCGAAACCGAACTCCTCCGCGCCGAGCAGCGCGGCGATGACGACGTCACGGCCCGTCTTGAGCTGGCCGTCGGTCTGCACGACGATGCGGTCGCGCAGGCCGTTGAGCAACAGCGTCTGCTGCGCTTCGGCGAGGCCGAGCTCCCACGGCCCACCGGCGTGCTTGAGCGAGGTCAGCGGTGAGGCTCCCGTGCCGCCGTCGTGGCCGGAGATGAGCACGACGTCCGCGTGGGCCTTCGAGACACCCGCGGCGACGGTGCCGACGCCGACCTCGGAGACGAGCTTGACGTGGATGCGCGCGCTCGGGTTCGCGTTCTTCAGGTCGTGGATGAGCTGCGCGAGATCCTCGATCGAGTAGATGTCGTGGTGCGGCGGCGGCGAGATGAGACCCACGCCGGGCGTCGCGTGACGCGTGCGCGCCACCCACGGGTACACCTTCGGCCCGGGCAGCTGACCGCCCTCGCCGGGCTTCGCGCCCTGCGCCATCTTGATCTGGATGTCGTCGGCCTCCGTCAGGTACAGCGACGTCACGCCGAAGCGACCCGAGGCGACCTGCTTGATCGCCGAACGACGCTTCGGGTCGAGCAGGCGATCGACGTCCTCGCCGCCCTCTCCGGTGTTCGACTTCGCGCCCAGGCGGTTCATCGCGATCGCGAGCGTCTCGTGTGCCTCCTTCGAGATCGAGCCGTACGACATCGCGCCCGTCGAGAAGCGCTTGACGATGGCGCTCGCCGGCTCCACCTCGTCGATCGAGATCGACGGACGGTCGGAGGCGAACTTGAAGAGCCCGCGCAGCGTCATGAGCTCTGCCGACTGGTCGTCGACGGCCTGCGTGTACTGCTTGAAGATGTCGTAACGACGCGCGCGCGTCGAGTGCTGGAGGCGGAACACCGTCGTCGGGTTGAACAGGTGCGGTGCACCCTCGCGGCGCCACTTGTACTCGCCACCGACCTCGAGCTCGCGATGCGCGGGGCCCTGGCCGTCGCTCGGGTAGGCCTTCGCGTGACGCGCCGCGACCTCGGCCGCGATGACGTCGAGACCGATGCCGCCGAGACGCGACGTCGTCGCGGTGAAGTACTCGTCGACGACCTCCTGGCTGAGGCCGAGCGCCTCGAACACCTGCGCGCCGCGGTAGGAGGCGACGGTCGAGATGCCCATCTTCGACATGACCTTGAGCAGGCCCTTGCCGAGCGCCTTGATGAGGTTCTTGACGGCCTGCTCGGGCGTCGTGTCACCGAGCGCACCCTCATGGGCGAGCTGCTCGACGGACTCCATCGCGAGGTACGGGTTGACGAGCGCCGCGCCGTAGCCGACGAGCAGCGCGACGTGGTGGACCTCGCGCACATCGCCGGCCTCGACGACGAGCCCGACCTGCAGACGCGTCTTCTGACGGATGAGGTGGTGGTGCACCGCCGCCGTCAGCAGCAGCGACGGGATCGGCGCGAACTCGGCGTTCGAGTCACGATCGGACAGGACGACGAAGCGGTGACCGTCGGCGATCGCCTGGTCGACCTCGGCGAAGATGCCCTGCAGGCGCGCCTTGAGCGCGCTCGCACCACCGTCGACGCGGTACGTGCCGCGGATGACGTACGCCGCGAAGCCGGCGCGGTCGCCGTCGGCGTTGATGTGGACGATCTTCGCGAGCTCGTCGTTGTCGATGACGGGGAAGCCGAACTCGACCTGCTTGACGTGCTCGGGGCCGTCGGTGAGCAGGTTGCCCTCCGGACCCATCGTCGTGCCGAGGCTCGTGACGAGCTCCTCGCGGATCGCGTCGAGCGGCGGGTTCGTCACCTGCGCGAACAGCTGCGTGAAGTAGTCGAACAGCAGGCGCGGACGCGAGCTGAGGACGGCGACGGGCGTGTCGGTGCCCATCGAACCGAGCGCCTCGGCGCCCGTCGACGCCATCGGCGTCAGCAGGATCTTCAGCTCCTCGTTCGTGTAGCCGAACGTCTGCTGACGGCGCGTGACCGAGCTGAGCGAGTGGGTGATGTGCTCACGATCCGGCAGGTCGCCGACCTTGACGATGCCCGAGTCGAGCCACTCCTGATACGGCTTCGCCGTGGCGAGTTCGCCCTTGATCTCCTCGTCCGGGATGATGCGCCCGGCCTCGGTGTCGATGAGGAACATCTTGCCCGGCTGCAGGCGCCCACGCTCGACGACGTCCTCCGGCGCGAGGCCGAGCACACCCGCCTCGGAGGCGAGGACGACGAGGCCGTCCTTCGTCACCGAGTAACGCCCGGGACGCAGGCCGTTGCGGTCGAGGACGGCGCCGATGAGCGAACCGTCGGTGAACGTCACGCACGCGGGGCCGTCCCACGGCTCCATGAACGCGGCGTGGTACTCGTAGAACGCGCGACGCGCCGGGTCCATCGTCGCGTGGTTCTCCCACGCCTCGGGGATCATCATGAGCACCGAGTGCGGCAGGCTGCGACCCGACAGGTGCAGCAGTTCGAGGGCCTCGTCGAACGTCGCCGAGTCGGACGCGTTCGGGGTGCAGATCGGCAGCAGGCGAGACAGGTCGCCGGGGATGATGTCGCTGCGCAACTGCGACTCGCGTGCGCTCATCCAGTTGCGGTTGCCGCGCACCGTGTTGATCTCACCGTTGTGCGCGATGAAGCGGAACGGGTGCGCGAGCGGCCAGCTCGGGAACGTGTTCGTCGAGAACCGGCTGTGCACGAGGGCCAGCGCCGTCTCGAACCGCTCGTCCGACAGGTCGGGGTAGAACTGCTCGAGCTGCGCCGTCGTCAGCATGCCCTTGTGGACCATGGTGCGCGCCGACAGCGACGCGAAGTAGACGTCGAGCTCGTTCTCGGCGCGCTTGCGCGCACAGAACGCGAGACGGTCGAGTTCGAGGCCCGAGGCGTCGCCGTCCTTCGCCGCGACGAACACCTCGCGGAAGACCGGCATCGTGCCGCGCGCCGACTCACCGACGACGTCGGGGTTGACGGGGACGTCACGCCAGCCGAGGACGACGAGGCCTTCCTCGTCGGCGATGCGGTCGAAGCCCTCGCCGACGTGCCACTGGCCGTCGGCGTCCTGCGGCAGGAACGCGATGCCGACGGCGTAGGAGCCCTTCGCGGGCAGCTCGAAGTCGACGACCTCGCGCAGGAACGCGTCGGGGATCTGCGTGAGGATGCCGGCGCCGTCGCCGACGAGCGGGTCGGCGCCCGTGGCACCGCGGTGGTCGAGGTTGGTCAGGGCCAGCAGCGCCGCGTCGACGATGTCGTGGCCGGCGTGGCCCCGCATCGTCGCGACGAGCGCGACACCACAGGCGTCATGCTCGAACGTGGGGTCGTACAACCCCTGGGCAGCGGGCTGGGCGGAGAAAGCATGAGCAGACATGACTCACCGTCCTGTTCGTCGTCGGGACGCCCGAGCGCAGGGCGCACGAGGCATCGGGTCGGGTCGAAACCACCGCGGGACGGCATTGGCCTGCGGGTTTTATGCATTCTATCGAATGTTCATGCGCGCTCACCACGTGGACGAGCGCGTCTCAGCTGACGATACAGCTCAGGAGGCCTCGTCGGCCGTGGTGTCCGCATCGTGTGCACCGTGGGCATCCGGCTCGAGCTGGTGCGCCGCCCGTGGGTCGGCGGACGCACGCCGGCGCGCGATGAAGATCGCGAGGCCGAGCAGGAAGACGATGCCGCACACCCACACGTTGACGCGCACACCGAGGATGCGGTTCGCGAAGTCGCTGCGCATCAACTCGACGACGATGCGGCCTAGCGGGTACAGCATGACGTACAGCGCGAACGCCTGCCCCTGGCGCAGCCGCCCCGAATCCGACAGGCGCCAGATGACGAGGGCGATGAGCATGCACCAGATCGCCTCGTAGAGGAACGTCGGGTGGAACGTGCCGAGGACGACGGGGGCACCGGTCGAGTCGACGACCGAACGCCCCTTGTTCATGTCCCACTGGTGGATCTCGAGGGCCCACGGCACGTTCGTCGCGCGACCGTACAACTCGTTGTTGAAATAGTTGCCGAACCGGCCGATCGCCTGCGCGAGCGGCAGCGCGGGGGCGACGCAGTCGGCGAGCACCGGGAACGGGACGCCCGCCTTGCGCGCGCCCAACCAGGCGCCGACGGCGCCCAGGACGACGGCGCCCCAGATGCCGAGGCCGCCCTCCCACACCTTGAACGCGTCGAGCGGGTGCCCGCCCTCGCCGAAGTACGGTTGCGGCGTCGTGATGACGTGGTACAGCCGCCCCCCGACGATGCCGAACGGCACGATCCACAGGGCGACGTCGACGGCCGCGTCACGCGAGTAGCCGCGCCCTTCGAGGCGCCGCCCGGTGATCATCGTCGCGATGACGACGCCCGCCAGGATGCAGATCGCATACGCCCGAAGGGGCACCGGGCCCAGCCACAGCACCCCTTCGGTCGGTGAAGGAATCTCCGTCAGCATCAGAACTTGGCCAGCACCTTGTCGATCGTGGTGGGCGTCGAGTTCTCGATGTTCATCATGCCGGCCATGTCGGCGTTGTCGACGTCCTTGCCGTTGATCTTGACGACCGGCGTGGAGTTGACCCCGGCCTTGTTGGTCTCGGACTCGGTCTTCTTGACGTACGCCGAGTACCGGTTGTCGTTGACGCACTTCTCATAGGACGAGCCCTTGACGCCCACCTCCTTCGCGAGCTTGATGAGCGTCTCGTTCGTGTAGCCGACGCCCTCCTTGGGCTGGTTCTCGAACACCTTCGTCGTGAAGTCGGAGAACTTTCCGGCGGTGGCGGTGCAGAACGCGGCGTTCGCGGCTCGGGCAGAGCTGTCGCCGGGCAGGTTCTCATCGAGGAAGGTCTTGACGTGGTACGTCAGCTTGACGTCACCGGCCTTCGCCATGTCCAGGAGCTTGGCTCCCTGGGCCTGCTCGAACTGCTTGCAGTACGGGCACTGGTAGTCGAAGTAGACGTCGACCTTCTTCGCGTCGGCCTTGGCCTTGTCGGCGAACACCGGCATGCCCTGGCCGTTGGCGAGTGCACCCGTCGGGGTGTCACCGGCAGCGACAGGGGTGTCGGTGTCATCGCTCTTGTTGAGCGAGAGGAAGGCGACGGCCGCGATCGCGAGGAGGGCCACGAGGCCGACGATCGCGGCGATCAAGCCCTTGCTGGGGCCCTGCTTGGGCGCCACGGATTGCAGCTTGGTGGAAGCATCAGGTCGCATGGGTGAAGCCTTTCACAGATGGCGGGGGCGTTGAGTCACGAAGATCGTTCAGCCCCACAGCGCCCCGTCGGCGCTGAAGCGGCTGCGCGGGCGCCAGGCGAGCAGCCCGGCGAGGATGAGAAAGACGATGTCGCGGCCGATCTCCTGCGGATACTTCGTCTGGCTCGCGGCAACCGCCCCGCCCTCGGAGAAGCACCCACAGTCGATCGAGATGCCGCGCGCCCACGCCGAGGCGATGCCCGCGATGAAGATGACGAGCAGCAGCGCGGAGATGATCGCCGCGAAGCGGGTGAACAGGCCGACGAGCAGGATGACGCCGAGCGCCACCTCCGCCAGCGGCAGGATCGTGCCGATGACGTTCGCGACGTCGTAGGAGAACAGGTCGTATGCGCGCACCGAGCGGCGCGAGGCGTCGAGGTGCGTGAGCTTCGGCAGGCCTGCATAGAGGAAGACGCCGGCGAGCACGAGGCGCAGCACGAGGGCGATCCACGGCCAGCGGTTCGAGCGCTCGGCGGTGGGCTTGGTCGTGCTCGTGTCCATGCTGGTGCTCAACGTCGTACTCCGTCGCTCAGTTCCTTCGTGGCCTCGGCGAGGGCCGCCAGGCCGCGTTCGGGGTCGGTGTCGAGCAGCGTCTTGACGAGCGCGGAACCGACGATGACACCGTCGGCGTATCGGCCGATCTCGCGCGCCTGTTCCGCCGTCGAGACGCCGAGGCCGACGCAGACGGGCAGGTCGGTGGCGGCCTTCGTCCGCTCGACGAGACCCTTCGCGGCGTCGCCGACGCTCGTGCGCGCACCCGTGACGCCCATGACGGACGCCGCGTAGACGAAGCCCGAGCAGTTCGCCGTCGTCGCCGCGACGCGGGCGGGCGTCGAACTGGGCGCGACGAGGAAGATCTTCGCGAGGCCGAGCTCGTCGGCGACGGCGATCCACTCGTCGGCCTCGTCGGGCACGAGGTCGGGGGTGATGAGGCCGGCTCCCCCGGCGGCCTTCAACTCCTCCGCGAAACGGCGGATGCCGTAGCGCAGCACCGGGTTCCAGTACGTCATGACGACGGCCGCGCCACCGGCGTCGGTGACGGCCCGCACGACGCGGAAGACGTCCGCGGTGTGCACACCGCCCGCGAGAGCCTGCGTCGCGGCGCTCTGGATGACGGGGCCGTCCATGAGCGGATCGGTGTACGGCAGGCCGACCTCGACGATGTCGCAACCGTTCTCGACCATGACCTGCGCGGCGCGGATCGAATCCGCGACGCTCGGGAAGCCTGCGGGAAGGTAGCCGACGAGGGCGGCGCGTCCTTCGTCACGGGTGGCGGCGAAGACGGCGTCCAGCGGGATGGGGGTGCTCACAGCTTCGTCTCCTCGTCCTCGCCGCTGACGACGGTCTCGTCTTCATCGATGAGCCCGAACCAGCGGGCGGCGGTGTGCACGTCCTTGTCGCCGCGCCCGGAGAGGCTGACGAGGATCAGCCCGTCCTCGCCCAGCTCGGCGCCGACCTTCATCGCGCCCGCGAGGGCGTGCGCCGACTCGATGGCCGGCAGGATGCCCTCGGTCTGTGACAGCAGCCGGAACGCCTCCATCGCCTCGACGTCGGTGATCGGGTGGTACTCGGCGCGACCGATGTCCTTGAGGTAGCTGTGCTCCGGACCGACGCTCGGGTAGTCGAGGCCCGCGGACACCGAGTGCGTCTCGATCGTCTGGCCCTCCTCGTCCTGGATGACGTAGGTGTACGCACCGTGCAGGACGCCCGGCGTGCCCTGGCCGCTGAAGCGCGACGCATGCTTGCCGCTCGCGATGCCCTCGCCGCCGCCCTCGAGGCCGACGAGGCGAACGCCGTCGTCACCGATGAAGCGGTGAAAGATACCCATCGCGTTCGAGCCGCCGCCGACGCAGGCGCAGACTGCGTCGGGCAGGCGCCCGGCCTCGGCGAGGATCTGCTCGCGGGCCTCCTCACCGATGAGCTTGTGGAAGTCGCGCACCATCTCGGGGAACGGGTAGGGGCCCGTCACCGTGCCGAGCACGTAGTGCGTCGTGTCGACGTTGGCGACCCAGTCGCGGAACGCCTCGTTGACGGCGTCCTTGAGCGTCTGGCTGCCGTGCTCGACGGGCACGACGCTTGCGCCGAGCAGCTGCATGCGTGCGACGTTGAGGGCCTGACGCTCGGTGTCGACCTTGCCCATGTAGACGACGCACTCGAGGCCCATGAGCGCCGCGGCCGTCGCGGTGGCAACGCCGTGCTGGCCGGCACCCGTCTCCGCGATGACGCGCGTCTTGCCCATGCGCTTGGCCAGCAGCGCCTGGCCGAGGACGTTGTTGATCTTGTGCGAGCCGGTGTGGTTGAGATCCTCGCGCTTGAGGAAGACGCGCGCGCCGCCGCAGTGCTCGGCGAAGCGCTTGACCTCCGTGATCGGGCTCGGACGGCCCGTGTATGTGCGGTGCAGTTCGGCGAGTTCGTGGCGAAACTCATCGTCCACCATCGCCTTCTGGCGTTGCTCGTCGAGCTCTTCGAGCGCGGCGACGAGGGCCTCGGGGACGTAGCGTCCGCCGTAGTCGCCGAAGCGCCCGAGGCCGTGCGGCGCGAGACCGTCGTGGCGCGGTTCGCCGAGCGGGGTGGGGTCGGTCATGCGGGCGTCCCTTCGACGGCTGACGCGTTCGTGGCGTCCGCGCACGCGGTGATGATGTCGGCAAGCCCCTGCTGGGGGTCACCGTTCTTGACGAGTGCCTCGCCGATGAGCAGCGCCTGTGCGCCCTCGCGGGCGTAGCGGGCGGCATCGGCGGGCCCGGAGATGCCCGACTCGGCGACCTTGACGACATGCGCCGACAGCGTCGCGGCGATCGGGCCGAACACCTCGGGGTGGACGTCGAGCGTCTTGAGGTTACGGGCGTTGACGCCGAGCAGCTGCGCGTCGACGGCAAGTGCCCGTTCCGCTTCGGCGGCGTCGTGGACCTCGACGAGCGCCGTCATCCCGAGTTCGCGCGTGAGAGCCGCGAAGTCGCGCAGCTGTGCGTCGTCGAGGGCGGCGACGATGAGGAGGACGAGGTCGGCGCCATGGGCGCGGGCCTCGAAGAACTGGTACGGCTCGACCATGAAGTCCTTGCGCAGCACCGGGATGTCGACGGCGGCGCGCACGGCGTCGAGATCGGAGAGCGACCCGCCGAACCGGCGCTGCTCGGTGAGCACCGAGATCGCGGTCGCTCCCCCGTCGGCGTACTGCGCGGCGAGCGCGGCCGGATCGGGGATCTGCGCGAGCGCGCCCTTGCTCGGGCTGGATCGCTTCACCTCGGAGATGACGGCGATGCGCCGCGCCTCGCGGGCGGCGTGGAACGCGGCGAGCGCGTCGCGTGCGGGCGGTGCGGCGTCGGCGTCACGCGTGACGTCGGCGAGGCTGCGAGCGCGCACGCGCTCGGCGAGGTCGTCTCGCACCCCGGCGATGATCGAGTCGAGAACAGTGGTCACGGTCGAATCCAATCAGCGTGACAGGGCACGGCGCCGCCGGTTCCAGCGTGTGGTCACGGCGCGCGCCGGGCCCGTCAGGCCGCGGCGCGGATCAGGCGGGCTTGCGCTCGGAGTCCATCGAGCCGTGCGCGGCAGCGCTGCGGCGGTTCGCCTTGCCCATGAGCCACCCGACGACGCCGCCGACGACGACGAGGACCGCGCCGATGATGTCGAGCAGTTCGTTGCCGAAGTACACGCCGAACGCGATGAGGAGCGAACCGACCATGCAGATGCCGACGCCCGTCCAGGCGGCGGGGCTGTGGCCGTGGTCGAGGTACGGGCTGTCTCCGGACATCGTCATTTCTCCTTGGAGCCGTGCTGCGCAGCCGACGTCTCCGTCACGCGCGTTGATGAACTGTTCTGGGTCATTGTGTCAGGCCCGTCCGGCTCGTGCGAGCCGGGGGCGGTCTCGGTGTCCGTCGGGTCGATGCCGCGGTTCATGAGATCCCAGTCGCTCTCGTGCGTGGTGGGCGCCTTGGTCTCCGTCGGCGCGTCGTAGCGGCTCGACAGCCCCGCCCAGCGGCGCACGCCGAGCAGCGCCAGCAGGGACGCGGCGACGCTGAGCAGGCCGGCGAACACCGCGGCCCAGAACCATGGCGTGAACGTGCCGCGCGCGACAGCCTCACCGTTGTGGCCGGTGACAGACGTCATCCGCGTCTTGACCGCCGAGGCCGGGTCGCCCAGCGTCAGCAGCGTAACGACGAGCAGCGCGACCGAGGCGATGAGCGAGACGAGCGCGGCGGGCCAACGCGCGATGCGGCCGGCCGTCGCGGCGGCAAGGACGCCGGCCACGGCGACGAGGGCGATGCCGAAGTAGCCGGGCACCGCCTGGTTGCCCGTGACGTCGACCTTGCTGCTCGCGATGACGCCATCGTTGAGGGAGCCGTTGATCCACGTGCGCCCCGAGACGATCGCGGCGAGGACGGCCGCGATGAGGCTGAGCAGGATGACGCTGCGTTTCGTCGTGAAGGTGCTCATGCGATTCCCGTCATGCCGTCGGCGGTCGCGACGGCGCGCAACGCCGCGGCGGCCTTGTTGATCGTCTCCTGGTATTCGCTCTCCGGCACCGAGTCGGCGACGACGCCGGCGCCCGCCTGGACGTGCGCGACACCGTCCTTGAGCACGGCGGTGCGGATGGCGATGGCGGCGTCGGCGTCGCCCGCGAGGTCGAAGTAGCCGATGACGCCGCCGTAGATGCCCCGACGGGTGCCCTCGCGCGATTCGATGATCTGCATCGCGCGTGGTTTCGGCGCGCCCGAGAGGGTGCCCGCGGGAAACGCCGCCTCGAGCACGTCGTAGGCGGTGACGTCGTCACGGCGTGCGCCGATGACGGTCGACTCGAGGTGGATGACGTGGCTGTAGTTGCGGATGTTCATGAACTCGACCGTCTCGACGGTGCCCGCGCGACAGACGCGCTGCAGGTCGTTGCGCGACAGGTCGACGAGCATGAGGTGCTCGCTGCGTTCCTTGGGGTCGGCCAGCAGGTCGTCGGCGAGCTCCTGATCGTGTTCCGGGGTCTTGCCGCGCGGGCGCGAACCCGCGATCGGGTGTGTGATGACGCGTTCGCCTGTCACCTTGACGAGCGCCTCCGGCGAGCTGCCGACGACGTCGTACGCGTCGCCGTCAGGGTGCGGCAGGCGGAGCAGATACATATAGGGGCTGGGGTTGCTCGCGCGCAGGGCGCGGTAGACATCGAGCGCGTCGGCGTGCGTGTCGACGCTGAATCGCTGGCTGACGACGATCTGGAACGCCTCGCCCGCGCGGATGTCCTCCTTGCACGCCTCCACCATGTCGTGGAACTGCTCGCGCGTGTGGCTGCTGCGCACGTCCTGGGCGCCCTCGTGCGGGATCGCCACCGTCGAAGCTGCCGGTTCGGCGAGGCGGGTCTGCATCGCGTCGAGGCGGGCGACGGCGTCGTCGTACGCGGCGCGCGCGCCGGATTCGAGGCCGTCGAAGTTGACGGCATTGGCGACGAGCAGGAGCGAGCCGTCCTGATGGTCCATGACGGCGAGATCCGTGGCGAGCAACATCGTGACTTCGGGGATCGCGAGGACGTCGTCGGCGTGGTTGCCGATCTTCTCCCAGCGACGCACCGCGTCGTAGCCGATCGCGCCGACGAAACCGCTCGTCAGCGGCGGCAGGCCGGCGATGCGTTCGGTGTGAAGTGCCTGCAGGGACGCGCGTAGGGCATCGACCGCCAGGCCTGTCGTCGGCAGCCCCGTCGGCACGTCGCCGAGCCAGACGACGTCGCCGTCACGCTCGGTGAGCGTCGCGCGGCTCGCGGCGCCGATGAACGAGTAGCGCGACCACACGCCGCCGTGCTCCGCCGATTCCAGCAGGAACGTGCCCGGCTCGTCGCGCGCCAGCTTGCGGTAGATGCCGATGGGTGTCTCCGCGTCGGCGAGCAGCTTGCGCACGACGGGGATGACGCGACGCCCACCCGCGAGGTGCTCGAACAACTCGACGCTCGGCCACGTCGCGCCCCAGGTGAGGTCGGCGGCGAGGCTCGTCTCCGGCTCGGCTGCGGCAGTCATGCGTTGCTCCTGGGGGTGGGCATGGTGGCGGGTACGTCTGCGGCGACGGTTGGGGTTGACGTTGTCGTGGCTGCGTCCGCAGCGTCGGTTCCGGTGGGCGCCGTGGTAGCTGCGTCAGCGTCGGTTCCGGTGGACGCGATCGCGCCATCACTGCAGACGGCGGCGTCGAGGTCGGTGAAGAAGCAGCTGCGTTCGCCGGTGTGGCATGCGGCGCCGACCTGGTCGACGCGGACGAGCAACGCGTCGCCGTCGCAGTCGAGAGCGACGCTGCGCACGTACTGCGCGTGACCCGACGTGTCGCCCTTGCGCCAGTACTCGCCGCGGCTGCGCGACCAGAACGTCACGCGCCCCTCGCTCAGCGTGCGGCGCAGCGCCTCGTCGTCCATCCAGCCGAGCATGAGCACGTCACCGTTCGTGTCGTCCTGGATGATCGCGGCGACGAGACCCGCGTCGTCGCGCTTGAGGCGCTGCGCGACGTCAGGGCTGAGCGGCGATGAAGGCTCGGGCGAAGACATGGGGGCCATTGTGCCAAGTGGCCCTGACAACCCGTCGCGGTGTCTCGCGCTGGCACCTCGCGGATCACTGCGGGCCCCAACGCCGCCTGACCTCACGCTCCCGCGCATCGCGGATCGCGACGGGGACGCAGCTGCGCCTGACCCCGCACCCGCGCACGGCGGATGACGGCGGGGATCCAGCGCGGCCTTATCCCACGCTGACGTCGCATGAACGGGTGGAGTTCTCCCTCAGCGTGATCTCACCCAGGCATCCGAGCGAGGGTTCGGACGCGGTGTCGCCGACACGACTGGCGAGGTGGAGGCGGGCGTCACCGAGTCGTCAGGCCGCGCGAACAGGTGTGGCGCCGGCGTGCGTGGTGCCGCCGTGTCGATGATGCTGCGCCCGGGAAAGTGAACGCGCCCGGGACATGAAATGGGCCGCGGGTTGTGGCCGGGGAATGACTGCGCCGTCAGACCAGGTTCGAGCAGTAGGTAGCGGGCACAGACCTCGCCAGACCAGGATTGAGCGGCGGCGCACCGAGAGCGCGGAGCACGTGAGATCAGGGTTCGGCAGGCAGCCGGGGCCGCAGGGCCGCGAGGGCCGTCAGGCGGCGCGAACGGCGTCGGCGTGTGTGATGCCGCCGGGTTCGGTGACCCAGCGGGCACCGGAGGGCGACAGCCACGTGCAGACGCCGTCGGGCGTCATCCTCACGCGGAAGCCCCCGTGGGTCTTGGCGCGGTGATGGTGACGACACAGCGCCTGCAGGTTGGTCGCGCTCGTCGGCCCGCCCTGGTCGAACGGCATGACGTGGTCGAGGTCGCACCGCGAGGCGGCCGTTTCGCAGAACGGGAAGCGGCACACGCCGTCGCGCTCCCGCACGAGCTTGGCGATGCCGACACTTGGGCGGTGAGCAGCCGTCGTGGTGGCCAGCGTCGTGATGCGACCACACCCGTGGTGCGACGCGAGCGTCGCCGTGAATCCCACACCAGCCGTAGCGGCGAGGCGGGCGACGACGCCAGCAGAAAGAACACCGACGCCGCGCACGCCACAGGCACCCAGGACCATCGACGACGTTGCGGGCGACGCCGGGGAATGACCCGGCGGCACTCCAATGGCGGGCCGAGGGACCCTCGCGTCAAGCAGGTCGGACACGTCCTCCGCGTCCGGGACGCCCGTGGATCTCGGCGGGTCGAGGAGCCCCGCGACGGCGGATCTCGACGGGTCGGGAGGTCGCGCGATGATCGGCACCTGCAGGTTCAGCGTGGCCGTCACGGTGCAGTTCTCGAGGATGAGGTCGGTGAGCGCGTCAGCCCGCGCTGCGCCGACGAAAAGCCGAGCGCCGGGGGCAGAGTTCTCCTGCAGGCGCCGCGCACGTTCCTCCATCACGGCCTGGATGGCCGTGGCGTCGTAGGTGTCGAGAACGGCTGTCATCGTGCACAGCGACTCGAACTCGAGGTGCGGCTCGAACCACACCCCGCGCGTCGACTCCACCTCGACCTCGTCGGCAGGGCGAGTGAGACCGAGCCGACGCAGGGTCTTGCGGCACGCCTGCCGCGCCGCCTGGTGAGCGCGTCGATGATCTCCGCTGTCGATGAGCATCTGTGCCACGGAGCGCGCAGCGTCCGCCTCGAGGTGCGCGAGCTCCCCCGCCAGCATCGCCGCCACCCGCACGGAGCCGTCTCCGCGTGCCGAGGCCGCCAGCAGGCCGGGATGGCGCGCACGCAGCGTCGAAGCCCCCGCCGCCATCGCCCGGGCGGCGGGCGCCGTCAGCCCGAGTGCGCCGCCGAGCGCTGAGGCCGCGAACTCGCCGGCCTCGACGTCGTAGGCCCGAGAATCGTCGGACGCGCCCTCACCCATCGCCTCGCCGCTGAGGACGTCGTGGCGACGCACACTGTCATGGTGTTCGGAGGCCAGCATGTGCGTGACCGCTTCGGCGCTGCGTGCAACACGTTGTGTGAGCGCCGCAGCGCGTTCAAGGTGGCGACGGTGACTCATCAGGGCGTCCAACCGACCGTCCAGGCTCGCGCCTCCATCGGTGAGCGGAACGAGCGATGCCGGATCGGTGAGAACCTCCTCTGCGACCCGCGTCGTCAGCTCGCCCCAAACGGCCAGGACAGCCTCACCGGGCAGCTCAGAGAGACGCGCGACGATGTTCGCCGCGTCCGTCATCTCTAGCGTTTCCATGACCCAATTATCGCACACATGTTCGAATAGGGGTAGGCTCCGTCACATGAAAGATCCATTGAGCCGGCTCTCACTGACCACGCCCGCGCGGGCGCCGGCGGCGCTTCCAACGCTGATCCTCAAACGCGACTGCCCAACCCGATCGTCACGCACCCATGATCGGCAGCAGCTCGTCGTACACCCAGCGCGCGAGCTGCGTCGGCGTCGTGGTGGCGGGGGTCCGCCCCTGCTCGGGACGGAAATCATCGCGGATTCCGGTGCTCATCCCCAGTAACGCCTGCGCGAGACCACGGGCGAGCCCGGCCCCAGGTAGCGGGACATCACGCCGCATCGCTGATCTGGCGCGCCGCCACCGCATTTCCCACGTGGTCGAAGAGAATGCGCGTGACGTCGCGCCACGAGAGATCCCGCGACCCGTGAACCGCTCGGACATGACGCGCCTGCCACCCCTCGTCAAGGAGGCAGAGTGCCGCCATCTCGGCGACGTCACGCGGCGCCACCCAGCTGAATGCGTGATCAACCCGGAGCACCGTGTCGATTTCGCCCTGGCGGATCGCCGCCAGGTGCCGGGTGAGGTTGGAGAAGAAATAACCGCACCGCAGGTGCGTGACGTCGACGTCGAGCGCGTCGAGCGACAACTCCGTCGCGGCAAGGCCGTCGATCCCTCCCACACAGTGGCGCTTCTCTGCCCCCACGCTGCTGTGGAACACGACGCGCCTGATGCCGTTCGCGCGGACGGCACCCACGATTGCCTCGCTCGCCCGAGCATGCTCAGCGAGCGGATCAGCGGTCATCGGGCTCGGATTCACCCAGTACACGGCATCAATCCCGCGAGTCGCGGCGACGACCTCGTCGCGGTCCAGCGAATCCGCCTCGACGATGTCGACGAGGGGGCGCAGTTCCCGCGCGATCTGCGCGGGATGCCGTGCCAAGAGCACGGGCCGTACCCCGACTCGGACGAGCATACGAATCAGGTGGCGACCCACGTTTCCATTGGGTGTCGTGATGGCGATGCGCATCGATCACCCTTTCCTGAGCGGCGGTGTGCCCGCGCCCTCGTGGAATGACGCTAGGACCAGATGCAGACGGTTCCGGTCCTCATCTCGCACGACAATGAACGCATGTCCCACAAGCCCGTCACGAGTCCTTCGTCGCGTACCCTCGAATCGTTGGGTCTGCTCCAGACGGGCCGATGGTGCTCCGTGGCTGATCTCGCCATGCGTCTTGACACGGGGCCGCGATCCGTCCGACGCGGTGTCGCTAGCTTGCGCAGCCTCGGTTACAGCGTGCGGTCACGCCCGGTCCCGGCGGCGGCTACCGCCTGGACTCGGGCGTCACGATCCCGCCCCTCGTACTCGACGCCGACGAGGTGTCCACCCTCGTCACGGCCCTGCTCGTGCTCGAGGGGGCAGGTCTCGAAGGAGACACCGCCGGGGCGACGGACGCCACAGTCGTGCGCGCCAAGCTCGAACGCCTGCTGCCGGGGTCGCTGCGTCGACGAGCCGTCGCGACCGCGACGGCGACCAACGTGCTGACGAGTGGGCTCGAGCCTGTCGACGCGCGCCTGCACGGTCTGCTCGTTGACACAGCCGCCCAACGTGGCATCGTGCACTTCGCCATTCCGACGGCGACGGCCGTGTCTGCGATCGACAGGTGCATCCGCTCATCTGCTTCATCCGCGAGGGCCGCTGGTACCTCCTCCGCCATGACCTGCACCGTCGCGACTGGCGCGTTTTCCGCCTCGACCGGATCACCTCCGCCGCGGCAGACCCCGCCGTCACCGGCCGGTCACCGCCAACCTTCCCCGACGAATCACTCGAGAGGTGGCTCACATCGGACTTCGACCGAGGCCCCCTGCCGGCCAACCATCTTCCGGGAGGCAACTCGGCGACGAGCCGAGGCGATGACGAATCAGCGAGCGCCGAGCAGGATGGCGGGTAACTCACGCGATGGCGAGTAGCAACCTGCCTCCGTGTGAGTTACCCGCCATCGGGCGCCCGGCGCTCGGGCCACTCGGCACAGATCGCCATGGCCCAGACGTCAATGCGCGTGCGACGCCACCCAGCCGGCGTGCAGGCGCGCATAGGGCCCGTCGGCGGCGACAAGCGCCGTGTGCGCGCCTCGCTGCACGAGGCGCCCTGTGTCCATGACCCACACCTCGTCGGCACTCTCGGCGCTCGCGAGGCGGTGCGCGATGACGACGCTCGTGCGGCCGGTCATCAACTGATCGAGCGCTCGACCCACGGCGACGTCCGTCGTGGGATCGACGCTGGAGGTCGCCTCGTCGAGCACGAGCACGTCGGGGCCCGCGACGTACGTGCGCGCGAGCGCCACGAGCTGCCGCTCCCCCGCACTCAACCGCCCGCCGCGAGCGCCGACCTGCGTCAGCACTCCGGCGGGCTGCCCCGCCAACCACGCGCCGCAGCCGATGGCGTCGAACGCGGCGGCGACGTCGTCATTCGACAGGTCGGGGCGCGCGAAGCGCACGTTGTCGGCGATCGTGCCGTCGAACAAGAACCCTTCCTGCGGCAGGTACGCGACGGACGCGCGTAGCGACGCGTCGTCGAGGTCGCGCAGATCGACGCCTCCGAGACGCACGACACCGTCGGACGGATCGACGAGTCGTGTCAGCAACTTCGCGAGCGTGCTCTTGCCCGAACCGGTCTCACCGACGACGGCGACACGACGACCTGCGGCCACCGACGCCGTCAGCCCGACGATCGCGGGCTTGTCGCCCGCGCGATACGCGAACGTCACGTCATCGAACTCGACCCCGACGGGCCCTCGCGGCAACGTCACCGGCTCGGTGGGCGGCTCGACCTCGAGTGGCGTGTCGAGCACCTCGATGATGCGACGCCACCCGGCAAGCGCGTTCTGCAGGTCGTTGAGCACCTCCGTCGCCGTCTGCACCGGCTGCGTGAACAGGTTCGTCAGGAACACGAACGCCGTGATCTCACCGACGCTCATCCGCCCGTGCGCCCCCTGCCACGCGCCGACGGCGAGCACGAGGACGAGCGCGAGCCCCGAGATGCCCTGCCCCGACACGAACGCACCGACCGCGCGGATCTGCGCGCTGATGGCCGCCCGACGCTGACGTTCGATCGTCTCGTCCATGCGCGCCTGCGTGCGCTCCTGCACCCCGAACAACCGCACCGTCGCGGCACCCGCGACCGACTCCGAGATCGCACTGAGCATGTCCGCGACGCGCTCACGCACGACGCCGTACGCGCGCCCGACGACGCGCTGGAAGTGCCGCAGCAGGAACACGAGCGGCACGAACGTCGCCCACACGACGGCCGTCAGCAGCGGCGAGTACCACAGCATCAGGGCCGTCGCGACGAGCAACTGCCCGATCGAGACGATGAGCATCATGCCGCCGCGCTGCACGAACATCGAGATCTGGTCGACGTCACTCGTCACGCGCGAGACCATCGAACCGCGCCGCGACGCATTGAGCGTCAACGTCGACAGCGCGTGCACGTGCGCGAACGCCTTGACGCGCAACGTCGCGAGACCCGCCTCCGACGCCTTGAACAGCCGCACGTTCATCACGTACGAGCACAGCCCGGCGACGACGACGCCGACCACCGCGAGCGCACACGTCCAGCGCACGACACCGAGGTCGATGCCGCCCGGCGCGAGGATGCCGTCATCGATCGCGCGCTGGATCGTCATGGGGACGATGACGTTGCTCGTCGTCGCGACGAGAGCGAGCAGCAGCGTCCACCCGAGCCCACGCGTCATCTCGGGTGCGAGCTGCAGGCCGCGCCGCAGGGTGCCGCGATCACTGACGACGGGAGTCGCGCCGGCCGCCTGTGCCGTGGCGGCTGTCTCCGTGGCGGTTGTCGAGCGCCGCTTCATCGCGCCTCGCCTTCCTCGCGGACGGCATCGACGACCGACGCTTCGGGTGCCGCGGTCATGGCTCCCAACGCGCCGCGTTCGCCCGCTTCACCCGATTCGTGGAACACCCCCGTCTGCCCTGCGATCTCCTGCCCCGCGGGCGCCTCGTCCGACCCCGCATGAGGCGGAGCCGATGTCGCCCCGTCCGATGCGCTGCGGTCTGAGTCGCCTTGGCCCTCGCCCTCAGACTCGTCCCCGGACGCTGAAGAGTCCTGCGTCTCGTACGCCGTGAGCAACAGCGCATAAGCCGGCTGCGTCGCCATGAGTTCTTCGTGCGTGCCTTGAGCGACGACGCGCCCGGCGTCGAGGAACGCGACCTCGTCGGCGAGCAGGATGCTCGAGCGGCGGTGCGCGATGATGACGCTTGTGCAGCCGTCCGTCGCCTCCTCGAGGGACGTGAGGATCTGCCCTTCGACCGCGGGGTCGATGGCACTCGTCGCATCGTCGAGCACGACGAGCCCGGGGCGTCCCGCGAGCACGCGCGCGAGCGCCACGCGCTGACGCTGACCGCCAGAGAGCCGCGATCCGCGCTCGCCGAGCGAAGTGTCCTCCCCCTCCGGCAGCGCCGCAACGAACCCCTTGGCGTGCGCGACACCGAGCGCCGCATCAATAGCCCCCGCATCCACACCGGCGCGCCCCAGCGCGACGTTCTCACGCGTCGACTCGTTGAACACGAACGCCTCCTGTGTCGCGAGGGCCACCCGCTCCTCGCGTGCCACGGCATGCGCGGCGGGCACGCCGTCATAGAGCACGCTGCCCGAATCGGGCGTCGTCAGCCCCGCGATGACCTGCGCGAGCGTCGTCTTGCCGGCACCCGTCGCCCCGACGACGGCAAGGGATCCGCCCGCGGGCACGCGCAGCGTCACGTCGGTCAACGCTGCGCGCCGCTCCTGAAGGCCCTCGGCCACGTCGGAACCGTCCTCCGACTCGCTCCCAGCATCAGCCCCCACCGCCGGCCGCGCGTCGTGACGGAACGTCACGTGCTCGACCTCGACGCCGATCGGCCCACCGGGTAGCTCCAGCGTGCGCGCGGGCACCACGGTCGAGCCCGCCTCGTCGAGGATTGGCTTGACGCGCTTCCACCCGATCGCGACCTGCGGCAGGCTGAACAGGATCCAGCCGAACGCACGCACCGGCCATGCGAGCAGGTTGAACAGGTACGCCACCTCGACGACGTCGGTCGCCGTGATCGCGCCTGACGCGACCCGCTCGGCGCCGACGAGGACCACGAGCAGCGAACC
>NZ_LSJT01000112.1:0-8643 GCF_001556795.1 Dermacoccus sp. CCH2-D9 | reverse complement strand
GAAGAGGCCGGCGCCGATGACGCCGGCGATCGAGATCATCGTGACGTGGCGCGGCTTGAGGCCGCTGCTGAGAGCTTCGCCGTCAGCGGGCGGATGGGGTGCGTTCATGTGGAGAACTCTGACGGCTCGTATCGCATCGGACAATCGCCCCGCCGCGCGTCAGCCGATTCGTACCCAGATCGTGACCTGGGTCATAGCACGATGAGAGGTCGCGCATTGGTGATCGGCGAAGCCGCGGGCTCCGCCGCCGGCATCACGAGCCTCGACCGCCGGTCGGTACGCGACCCGCGCCGGAAGCCCCCGTCAGATCCAGGACGGCAGCCACATCCGCCAGCTCCAGTGGTCGTGGGGGATGACCTGCGCGGTGTAGATCGGCCAGAAGAAGACGAACGTCGCGACGGCGAGCACGACGTACGCACCGACGACGCCGGCGCCGATGCGTCGCCGTCGCAGGCTCGCGGTGGCGGGTCCGAGGATCAAGCCCAGGCAGTACGTGACGGCCAGGATGACGTAGGGCGCGAACACGACCGCGTAGAACGTGAAGACGGTGCGCTCCTGATAGCTGAACCAGGGCAGCCATCCGGCGAGCACGAGTGCGATGAGCGTCCCGGCACGCCAGTCGCGGCGCAGCGCCCACATGAAGATGCACACGAGCAGGGCGGCGATGCCGAACCACCAGATGGTGACGTTGCCGAGCGAGGTGATCGCCTTGGAGCATTCCGTGACCGAGCACCCCTGATCGCCCTTCGCAGGCGCCTCGTAGAAGAACGAGGTGGGGCGTGTCTGCGCCATCCACGACCACGGGTTCGACTGATACGTGTGTGGCGACGTGATGCTCTCCGCCGAGTCGTACATCTGGATGTGGTAATGCCACAGGCTGCGCAGGCTGTCGGGCAGCCACGAGAACAGGCTCGAATCGGGTGCGAACCCGGTGTTCTTGGTCGCCGGGTTGCTCGCGGCCCAGTTGCGTCCCCAGGCGTCGTTCGAGTGGAACCATCCGGCCCAGGTGAGCAGATATGTCAGGCATGCCGTGGGGACGATGATGAGCGCCCCGGTGACGGCGTCCTTGATGACGGTCGCCGAGAGCCAGCGGCGGACGCCGACGGCGCGGCGCGCTCCGAGATCCCAGAACACGGTGAGCAGACCGATCGCGGCGAGATAGAACCCGTCGGACCACTTCGTCGCCATGCCGAGGCCGAGGCACACGGCGGCGACCCAGCGCCACGGGCGCAGGCCGAGCGACGGGCCGGCGAGGCGCTGCTTCGCATCGAACGACCAGTCGCCGTCACGACGCAGCTGCGCGACCTTGCGCGCGAGGATCCGACGGCTGCGGTCGCGGTCGGCGAGGATCGCGACGAACCCGGCGAGAGCCCAGAAGCTGACGAGCCCGTCGAGGATCGACGTGCGCGACATGACGAATTCCATGCCCTCGAACGCGGTCAGCAGCGCCGCGATCGTCGCGAGCGTCGCCGAGCGGAACAGGTGCCAGGCCGCGCGCCCGACGAGCAGGATCGCGAGCGTGCCGGTGAGTGCCACTGCGATGCGCCAGCCGAACGAGGAGGTGATGCCGAACAGGTGCTCGCCTGCGCCGATCATCCATTTGCCGAACGGCGGATGGACGATGAAGTCGGGTTCGGTGCCGTATACGGTCGGCACCTGGCCGTGCGTGAAGAACGCGTCCGGCTCCGGCATGTTCGCGGGCGTCTTGCGTTCGTGGCCGTACAGGATCATCGACCAGCCCTGCTTGACGTAATACGTCTCGTCGAAGATCAGCTGGTGCGGGCGCCCCAGATCCCACAGCCGCAGCAAACCGCCGATCAGCATGACCGTCAGGGGGCCGAACCAGCTCCACAACTTCTGCTGCGCACTCGCCGGGGCGCCGAGCAGGCGCTCGCGCAGCATCAACTCGTCACGGTCGGGATGGCCGTCGGTGTCGACGCGGGTGGCGGACGACGGGGCGTCAGTCAGGGTGGCGTTCACCGGTGGCGTCCTCGATCCTCGCGGGCTGGCGGTGGGACGGTCTGCCCCGGTTGGCCAGCGTAGTCGGTGGCACTGACAGGAGGGGCCCGCTCCGACGTCACGCCCCGTGACCCAGGTCGACCCGCGGCGGGCACGAGGCGCGCCTGCGCCAGCGTGACACCATGGCCGCGTGAGTACCGAAGCACCCGTCCCCGCCCTCGTTCTCGCCGCGACGCCGATCGGCGACCCGACGGACGCGGCACCGCGTCTCACCCACGAACTCGCGAGCGCGCCGCTGATCCTCGCGGAGGACACGCGGCGGACGAAGCGGCTCTGCGACGCGCTGGGCGTCACCCCGAGCGGGTCGATGATGAGCTACCACGAGCACAACGAGGCCCAGCGCACGGGCGAGATCGTCGAGCGCATCGCCGCAGGCGAACGCGTCCTGCTCGTCACCGACGCCGGGATGCCGAGCGTCAGCGACCCGGGGTACCGCCTCGTCGCCGCGTGCGTCGAACGCGACCTGACGGTGACGTGCGTGCCCGGTCCGTCGGCCGTCCTCATGGCGCTCGCGGTGTCAGGGCTGCCCGTCGACCGGTTCTGCTTCGAGGGGTTCCTGCCGCGCAAGGCCGGCGAACGCGCCCGCACGCTCGCGGCGCTCGCCGACGAGGCACGCACGATGGTGTTCTTCGAGGCGCCGCACCGTTTGGCGGTGACGCTCGAGGCGATGGCCGACGCGTTCGGCGACGAGCGGCGCGGCGCGGTCTGTCGTGAACTGACGAAGACGTACGAGGAGGTCCGCCGCGGTGGTCTGCGCGAACTCGCGGCGTGGGCCCTCGACGGGGCACGCGGCGAGATCACCGTCGTCGTCGAGGGTGCCGAACCTCGCGAGGCGTCGCTCGAGGATGCGGTCGCGACGGTGCTCGATCTCGTCGCCGGGGGAGTGCGGCTCAAGGACGCGTGCGGCCAGGTCGCCCAGGCGAGCGGCCTGTCCAAGAAGACCCTGTACGACGCTGCTCTCGCGGCGCGCTGACGGTTAGCGCCCCCGAGCAACCGCAGGCCCGGTCGTCAGTCCTGGGCGTCGACGAAGTACACGCAACCGGGGTCGAGGGGCGTGCGCAGGCTGCCGCGGGCCGGGTCGTTCGGGGGGTAGCAGGCCCACAGCGCATGGGTGAGGTTCCACGTCGCGGTCGGGATGACGGCTTCGAGTTCGTGTGAGGTCGCATCGACCGACGGCGCGTCGAGTCGCGCCCGCACGTGGACGCCGTCGTCTCGCGGTTCGGCGGCGATGAGCGTCACCGTCTTCGTCGCGACGTGCGGGTTCTGACCCGAGGCGGTGACGGCGTGCCACGTCCGCATCACCCCGAACACGACGAGCGCGATGACGAGCGCCGCGACGATGCTGCGCACGAGACGACGGCGCCGAAGGCGGTGTTCAAGCGCGGAGTCGGCGGCGAGGGCGGGAAACGACATGGGCCGGGCGCTCTCAGACCGCGGCGCGCGCGGCGCGGCGCTCACGCATTGCGACGACCCGGCGCCACAGCCGCCACATCACCCACGCGACGACGGCGAGCAGCACGAGCGCGAGGATCGGCGCGAAGACGGCCGCGAGGCTGAGCAGGATCGACGTCGCGTCCTCCGCCGTCGACAGGACGGGCGCGGCGAACCCACCCGTCCCGACGTTCGCGACGGGGCGCGCGGCGGCCTTTCCCGTGTGAAAGATGCCCGCGACGATGGCGCCGCCGATGAGGCCGACCCACGGATGCTGCGTCATCCACGGCGAGTTGTCGAGGTTCGCGGCGGCCGCCGTCCCCGCGAAGACGACGGCGCCCGAGGCGGGGCGCACGATCGTGCCGAGCGCATCGTTGACGCTGTCGAGGGCCGGGATCTTGTCGACGATGATCTCGCCCACGAGCAGGATCGACGCGATGACGATCGACGGCGTGCTCTCGACCCAAGAGAACCCGGAGGGCAGCGTGATGACGTCGGTGAAGCGAGCGAGCAGAGCGACGACGAGATACGGGATGTAGGCGTTGAGACCGGCGGCAGCCGACAGGCCCGCCCCGGTGAGCGCTGCGAACATGGCACGTCCTTCGGGTCAACGACCGCCGGCGCCTCCGGCCCCGGCGAAACACTGCGTCAACTCTGGCACAGCCGCGGGCATTCCCCCGAACGACGCCGGTGCAGCTGAGGCACATGATGCGCGTCGAGTCAGTCCTGAGTGACGCAGCGCACATCACGTGACTCAGCCGTCGATGAGGGCCGTTAGCATCGTGCCGACCGAGGAGGTGGCGCGTGGGCACACGACACGAATCGCATGACGGGCGCGAGGCCCATGAGCAGCAGACTACGCATGACGGCCACGGACATGGCGGCCACGCCCACAGCCATGCTCCGAGTGCTGACGCCGACCGGGGCTACCTGAGCGCAGCCCTCGCGCTGCTCGTGCTCTACATGCTCGCCGAGGTCGTCGTGGCCTTCGCGACGGGTTCGCTCGCGCTGCTGTCGGACGCGGCGCACATGCTGACGGACGCCGCCGCCATCGCGTTGGCCCTGTGGGCGATCCGCCTCGCCGCGAAGCCCGCCAACGCGCGGTTGACGTTCGGGTTCAAGCGCGCCGAGATCCTCTCCGGCCTCGGCAACGGCATCACGTTGTTGCTGCTCGGGGCGGTGCTGCTCGTCGAGGTAGTGCGTCGCCTCGTCGACCCGCCGCAGGTCGAGCCGAAACCCGTCCTCGCGGTCGCCCTGGCGGGCGTCGTCGTCAACGTCGCCGCGGGCATGCTGCTCGCCCGCGCGAACCGGACGTCGCTCAACGTCGAGGGCGCGTACCGTCACATCATCACCGACCTGTACGGGTTCATCGGTACGGCCGTGGCCGCCGTCGTCATCTGGGCGACGGGGTGGATGCGCGCCGACGCCGTCGCGACGCTCGTCGTCGTCGCTCTCATGTTCCACGCGGGGGCAGGGCTCGTCGCGCAGGCCGGGCGCGTGCTGCTCGAGGGCGCGCCGGACGGTACGGACGTCGAGGCGATCCGCGCGCACATGCTCGAGGTCGATCACGTGCGCGACGTGCATGACCTGCACGTGTGGAGCGTGACGAGCGACCTGCCGGCATTGTCGGCGCACCTCGTCATCGACGACGAGTGCTTTCACGACGGGCACGCCCCGCGGCTGCTCGACGAGGTGCTCGAGTGCCTCGTAGGCCACTTCGACGTCGACCACTCGACGCTGCAGTTCGAGCCCGCGAGCCACGCGACTCACGAGAGCAGCCTGCACTGAGTCGATCTCGGCGCCATGTGCCCCTCGCCGCCTTGACCTCATGGTGCGGCCGTGGCGATGACACGAGAAAGCGGTTGTCGGCGGCGACTCCTAGGATGGGGCCATGACCAAGGTTCTCTCCGCTGTTGCCTGGCCGTACGCCAACGGCCCCCGCCACATCGGGCACGTCGCCGGTTTCGGTGTGCCCTCCGACGTCTACAGCCGGTACATGCGCATGGCGGGTCATGACGTGCTCATGGTCTCGGGCACCGACGAGCACGGCACGCCGATCGTCATCATGGCGGAGAAGGCGGGCAAGACGCCGCAGGAGTTCGCGGACGAGAACGCGAGCATCATCGTCGACGACCTCGTCGGCCTCGGCCTCAGCTACGACCTGTTCACGCGCACGACGACGGCGAACCACTACGAGGTGGTGCAGAAGCTGTTCCTCGCGCTGCACGAGAACGGGTACATGGTCGAGCAGACGACGTCGGGCGCCATCAGCCCGTCGACGGGGCGAACCCTGCCGGATCGGTACATCGAGGGCACGTGCCCGATCTGCAAGTACGCGGAGGCGCGCGGCGATCAGTGCGACAACTGCGGCAACCAGCTCGACCCGACGGATCTCATCGATCCGCGTTCCAAGATCAACGGTGAGACGCCGGAGTTCATCGAGACGCAGCACTTCTTCCTCGACCTGCCGGCGCTCGCGGACGCGTTGTCGTCGTGGCTCGACGGGCGTGAGGCGACGGGCACGTGGCGCCCGAACGTCATCAAGTTCAGCCAGAACATCCTCGAGGAGATCCGTCCGCGCGCGATGACGCGCGACATCGACTGGGGCATTCCCGTGCCGCTCGACGGATGGCGCGAGCAGCCGACGAAGCGTCTGTACGTGTGGTTCGACGCCGTCGTCGGCTACTTGTCGGCCTCGATCGAGTGGGCACGTCGCCTCGGCGAGCCCGACAAGTGGCGCGAGTGGTGGAACGCGCCTGCGAGCACGGGCGGAGATGCGGAGCTCGCTCGGGCGGAGCGTGCGACGTCCGACGAGGGCAGCGTCGGAGCCCAGAAGGCATCGGAAGTACTTGGAAACAGCGACGGAGTCGCGGTTTCCAAGTACTTCATGGGGAAGGACAACATCGTCTTTCATTCGCAGATCTGGCCCGCTGAGCTTCTTGCTGCGAATGGCGAGGGCGCGAAGGGCGGGGTGGAGAGTCCTTTCGGGCATCTCAACCTGCCGTCGGAGGTCGTCTCGTCCGAGTTCATGACGATGGAGGGCAAGCAGTTCTCGACGAGTCGGGGGCATGTCATCTACGTCAAGGACGTGCTGGAGCGCTACGGTCCCGATCCGTTGCGGTACTTCATCGTCGCGGCCGGCCCCGAGAGTCAGGACGCGGACTTCACGTGGGCCGAGTTCGTGCAGCGCAACAACTCGGAACTCGTCGCGGGCTGGGGCAATCTCGTCAATCGTGCGGCGAGCATGATCCACAAGAACTTCGGTGAGATCCCGGCGCCGTCCGAGTTGGCCGATGTCGACCGCGAGGTGCTCGACGCGGTGCGCGGCGGGTTCGCGACGGTGGGTGCGCTCATCGAGCGCAACCGTCTCAAGGCGGCCCTCACGGAGACGATGCGTCTCGTCGGCGAGGTCAACCGGTACGTCGCGGTGACGGAGCCGTTCAAGCTCAAGGGTGAGGACGAGCGGGAGCGTCTCGCGACGGTGCTGCACACGCTCGCGCAGTGCGTCGTCGACCTCAACACGATGATGGCGCCGTTCGTGCCGTTCTCCGCGAATCTCGTGCACGAGGTCATGGGCGGTGAGGGGGAGTTCATGCCGATGCCGGTCGCGAAGGAGGTCACCGACCTCGACGACGGACGTCCGTACCGCATCATCACGGGCGAGTACTCGGCCACGCCGCGCTGGCAGCCGCGTGACGCCGCGCCGGGCACGCCGATCGCGAAGCCGAAGCCGGCGTTCAAGAAGTTCGACCCGGCGGTGGTCGAGGAGGAACTCGAGCGAATGAACATCTCGGCGTGAGCGACCCAAACCTGCGCCGCAGCGACAAGCCGACGCCGCCGCAGCCGCTGCCGTCACCGGTCGTCGACAATCACACTCACCTCGACATCTCCCGTGACGGCGGCGCGCCACCCGACGTGCGCGCCGTCATCGACGAGGCCGTCGCGGTCGGCGTCGATCGGATGGTGCAGGTGGGGTGTGATCTTGCGGGCGCGCGCTTCACCGAGCGCGTCATCGACGCCCACCCCGAATTGCTCGGCGGCGTCGCGCTGCACCCCAACGAGGCGCCCAAGCTGTACGCCGCGGGCGAGCTCGACGCCGCATACGCCGAAATCGAGCGCATCGCGGCCCACACGCGGGTGCGTGTCGTCGGTGAGAGCGGGCTCGACTACTTCCGCACCGGCCCCGACGGCGTCGCGGTGCAGCAGGAGAGTTTCCGGTGGCACATCGAGCTCGCCAAGCGCTTCGGCAAGGCGCTGCAGATCCACGACCGTGAGGCGCACGAGGACGTCATGCGCATCCTCGCCGAGCAGGGCGCGCCTGAGAAGACCGTCCTGCACTGCTTCAGCGGTGATGTCGCGATGGCGCGCGAGTGCGTCGAGCGCGGCTATTACGTCAGCGTCGCCGGCGTCGTGACGTTCAAGAACGCCCGCGAACTGAGGGCGGCACTCGCACAGGTGCCGCTCGAGCAGCTCCTCGTCGAGACGGATGCGCCGTACCTGACGCCGTCGCCGCACCGCGGGGCGACCAATGCGCCGTACCTCGTGCCGCTGACGGTGCGAGCGCTCGCCGAGGTCAAGAACGTCGACGTCCCGGCGCTGTGTGCGGCGTTGTCGGAGACGTCCGAGCGCGTCTACGGGCCGTGGTGAGCGTCACGCGCGTGATTCCATAGCGCAGCGATCGACGCAAGGGGGCTGGCACCGCGTGTGACGAATCCCACTGCAGCGGAAGATTTCCCGGGATGCCGCACCTGACGCCCCATCGCGTCGCAGTATCCGTTACGGTTCCGTTATCTGAATTTGACCCTCGCGGGTTGCCTCGGCAGTGTTGTCCGGGTTAACCCGAGTCTGGATCACACGGACGTGCCCTCGACCTCATGGTCGACGGGCTGGAGCGCAGGCCTGAGCCGAGCGCTTCGCACCGAGCCTTCGGTGCTCTGCGCGCCGCCAGTGAGGGACCTTCGACATCGGAGCATGATGACGTTCTCGACCACCCGCACCACTTCTCGTACGATCGCCGCGGCCGCTGCCGTGGCAGCCGCTTCGACGCTGGCCGCTTGCGGTTCGAGCGACTCGAAGACCGCGTCCGACGTTCCCTCGATCTCCTCGAGCTCGACGCCGACGAAGTCCGCGACCTCGACGCCGTCCACGACGAAGGCTGCGCCGAAGCCGTCCACGACGAAGGCTGCGCCGAAG